>JBOGIZ010000147.1:0-2649 GCA_050747805.1 Vicinamibacterales bacterium
CGCGCCGCCGACGATGCTGCCCGGCCTCATCCCTGCGCCGGAATTCTGAGGTTCCATCGCATCACCTGCACTTATCAGAGAAACCGAATCAACGTGTGAAGCCATCCAGAAAACTGGCCGGCGATCGCCAGGGCCAGCGCGCCGTAATCGCGATCCGCGACCGACGCGGCCATGTCCGCAGGGCGCGTGAGCACGAGCCACATCATCGCGAGCGCGGTGGCCGCGCTCAGAAGCCCTATCGCGGCGTTGACCTGAAGAAGGAATTTGGCGCGCATCTGTCGTCTCGCTCCATGTGAGATTACGCACGGTCGGCGCGGCGCGACGACCCGATCCGGCGAACGGCGCCCCTGCTCCGGCCAATAACGCCCGGGGTAGAATGCGTCACCGATATGACCTCACGAATTCGAGTCGGTGGATGGATCGCCGCGGGGCTGTGCGCGGTGCTGGCGATTGGCGTCCCGGCAACGGTGGGAATCAGGCCGTTCATCGGGGCCAGGAAGCGGGCGCTCACCAACCGCGCGTTTGAGGCCACGCCGGCGCGGCTCGAACGCGGACGCTATCTCGCGACGAGCGCGCATCCGCCCTGCATCCTGTGTCACTCCCCGTTCGAGATCACGGCCGACGGACACCTGCAGATTCCGGACGGCATGGCGTTTACAGGTCGCAACTGGACGCCGGACGGCGTGCCGTTCGTGACCGCACCGAACCTGACGCCGGATGCGGAGACCGGCATCGGCACGTGGACCGACGATCAGCTCGCCCGCGCGATCCGCGAAGGCATCGGCCACGACGGCCGCACGCTCTTCCCGGTCATGCCCTACGAGAAACTCCGGCATCTGTCGGACGAGGATCTCGCGTCGATCGTCGTCTATCTGCGATCGCTCAAGCCGGTCCGGCATCCGCTGCCGAAGTCCAACGTGCCATTCCCCGTGAATTACCTGATCAATAGCGTGCCCGAACCGATCGACGCACCCGTGGTGCCGGACTTGTCGACACCAGAGAAACGCGGCGAGTATCTCGTGACGATCTCGGCCTGCGCCGACTGCCATACCACGCGCGACGAGCAGGGCACTGTGGTCGCGGGGATGGATTTCGCGGGTGGCACCGCGCTCCCCTTTGGCGGCAGGAAGGTCGTCTACTCGGCCAATATCACGCCATCAGTAAACGGAATTCCGTACTACACAGAGGCGCTCTTCATCGAAATGATGCGCACGGGAAAGGTGCGCTCGCGCGCGCTGGACGACATGATGCCGACGCATTACTTCCGCAACATGACCGATCAGGATCTCAAGGACATCTTCGCGTTCCTGAAGACGCTCACGCCGGTCGATCACTACGTCGACAACTCGCTGCCGCCGACCTATTGTCCGAAGTGCAAATTGCGCCACGGCGGCGGAGACAGGAACAAAAAAGGTTCGTGAGTCGGCGCCGCGCGCGCCGGCGTCATGTGACGTCACTTCGCGTCACTTGGCATCATTTATCCAGGCCGGCATCCTTCCGTGCTTTTTCGAGCGCCGCGAGCGCGTCGAGCACTTCTTTCCGCGCCGCCGCGCGTTCGCGTTCTTCGTGGGAGGTCTGGTACTTGTGGATGGCATCCTTCAACACCCACTGTTCGGCGACGGTGAGCGCCGCCTCCGCGACAAGATAGCCGCCCGTGAATCCCGCATACGGCTGGAACTGCTTCGGCGTCGTCATCGTCATGAAATCCTGGTGGGTCATGCCGCCGTACGGCACAGGACCGACCCAGAATTTTTCTCCGAGCAGGTCCTCGATCGTCGGTTTCTTCCCGAACACTTCCAGGCGGAAGATCGGATGCTGCTCCTGCAGGTTGATGGGCGCTGGCTGTGAAAGAGCGCGCTGAATACGCTCGAGGGATACCGGCAGATCGGCATCCGACGAGTTGGCGGATGCCGGCTGCGCGGCTGGTGCGGAGGATGACGGCGCGGGTCGATGTGACACGCCTGTTTGCGCGGGGGCTGTTGGCGCTTGTCCCACGGCGCAAACCAACGTGAAAGCCAGCACAGCCGTCATGTACTTAATAGGACGACGCAAACAATGATCCGGCTGCGGAACACGGCCGAGTCCGGGACGCCTGTGTTCGAAAGCGGCCGCTCGCGCGGGCGCGTCATCCCGCAGTCTACGCGTCAACCCGAGACGCCACAAGCAGTTGCGTGCGCCCGTTCCATCCGGCACGATGCTCGCTGGGTTGGCCGGTTTCAAGGAGCGACAGCGCATGATGGGTGGATGGCTTCAGGACGTTCGCTACGGGATTCGCGGCATGGCGAAGGCGCGCGGCGTGACGGCCGTGGCCGCGCTCACGCTGGCGCTGGGGATCGGCGCAAACACGGCGATTTTCAGCGTGATCGACGGCGTGCTGATTCGGCCGCTCCCCTACAAGCATCCCGATCGGCTCGTCATGGTCTGGCAGGACCTGCGCGCACGCGGCGGCCCCGCCGACGAATGGCTCACGCCGGGCAATTACGCCGACCTGCGCCGTGAGGGGGCACTCTTCAACGGATTGGCCGTCCTGACCGGCTGGCGCGCCACGGTCACCGACGGGACTTCGAGCGAGCCCGTCATCGGTGAACAGGTCTCTTACGACTATTTTCCGGTCCTGGGTGTTTCGCCGGCGTGCGGCCGGGGTTTCAC
>JBOGIZ010000148.1:0-11230 GCA_050747805.1 Vicinamibacterales bacterium
TCGTGATCGACGGGGCGATCTGCTGCAACAAGCGCAGCGTCGCGATCGCAGGCGTCGAGCACGCGTCTCAGCACGCCCGGCATGCGATCCACAGGAACGAAGGTGCCGCCCGCGAGGACGTCGCCGCCCGGCGTCAGAAACGCGGTCGTCGGCCAGCCGCCCAGGTTGTAGCGCTCGTTGATGTCAGGACGCCGATCGGTATCGACGCGGACGGGCACGAAGCGTCCCGCGATCAGCGCGGCCACGTCGGGATGCGCATATGTCGTGCGATCCATCTCGTGGCACGCTTCGCACCAGACCGCCGTGATCGCGAGCAGGATCGGCTTGCGCTCCCGCGTCGCGCGCGCGAAGGCGTCGGCGCTCCACGCCTCCCATTCGATCATCGGCGACGACGATACATCAACTGCGCGCCGCGAACGGGGTGATGCACTCGACGCGCCGGTATAATCGAGATCTGTGCACTGCGAAGACGCGGCGGCGGCCACTGAGCGACGCCAGCGGGTGTGCCGGGGGTTCCGGGGGCGCTAGCCCCTGGACATGGCATGCTCGCGCTGCGCTACGTGGCACTCCTGGCGCTCGTCACCTGGGTGGGCGGACTGCTGGCCCTTGGCGGCATTGCTGCGCCCGTCGTCTTCGACGTCACGGCCGCGCGGCACGTCGCCGACAGCCGGGTGCTGGCCGGCGCGCTGTTCGGCGAAATGCTCCGCCGCTTTCAGCCGGTGAGCTGGACGGCGGGCGGCGTGCTGCTGCTCACGCTGATCGCCCGGGCGGTGCTCGGGCCGCGTCCCCGGCGTCTGGCGTGGCGCGCGGCCGTCGCGACGGTCATGCTGGCGGCCAGTCTCTACGCCGGTCTCGTCGTCACCACCCGCATGGAACGGCTGCAGGCCGACATTGGCGGCGTCGCGCCGTCGAGTCTCGCGCCCGATGACGCGCGTCGCATCGAGTTCGGGCGCCTGCACGGTGTGGCGAGCGGACTGCAGCTGGTCCCGCTCCTTGGCGGCCTGCTGCTGATGCTTTGGGAGATGAAGGAGTGAATCAGCCATCGCTGCTGGCGTCGATCCAATCGGCGATCGCCGCTGCGCCCGATCGAACGTCGGCGACCGCCGAGGCCGTACGCCTCCTCAAAGAAGCCGTCCCGCGCTATACGTGGGTGGGCATCTATCTGCTCGACGGCGGCGACCTGGTGCTCGGACCGTTTGTTGGAAAACCGTCGCCGCACACGCGCATTCCGCTCGGCAAGGGCATCTGCGGTGCCGCGGCCGCCGAGAAATCGACGATCATTGTCGACGACGTGAACGCCGATCCGCGCTACCTGGCGTGCAGCCTCGAGACGCAGTCGGAGATCGTCGTGCCCATCATGACGGGCGCCGAGGTCTACGGCGAAATCGACATCGACAGCGATCAGCGCGCGGCGTTTGGCGAGAACGATCGCGCCCTGCTCGAGCCGGTGGCCGCCATGCTCGCGGACCGATTCTCACGCCCCTGACATCTCACACACCATGTCGCACACGATCACGCTCATCCCGGGCGACGGCATCGGCCCGGAGGTCACCGAGGCGGTCGTCCGCATCTTCGCGGCGGCCGGACTGCGGATCGACTGGGATCGGCAGGTCGCCGGTGTCGTGGCGTTCAAGCGCCACGGCCAGTCGCTGCCGGCCGCGCTCCTCGACTCCGTGAAGCGCAACAAGGTTGCGCTCAAAGGGCCCGTCGCGACGCCGATCGCCGAAGGGTTCACAAGTGTGAACGTCGGCCTTCGCAAAGCGCTGGACCTGTATGCGAACCTGCGGCCGGTGAAAAATCTGCCCGGCGTGGACAGCCGGTTTCAGAACGTCGATCTCATCGTGGTGCGCGAGAACACCGAGGACCTGTATGCCGGTCTCGAACACGAGATCGTGCCGGGCATCGTCGAGAGCCTGAAGATCATCACCGAGCGGGCCTCGACACGCATCGCGCGCTTCGCGTTCGACTACGCGCGTGCGTTCGGGCGCAGACGCGTCACGGCGATCCACAAGGCCAACATCATGAAGCTGAGCGACGGCCTGTTCCTCGAGAGCACCCGCCGCGTCGCCCGCACGTATGTCGACGTCACGTACGACGAGCGCATCGTCGATGCCGCGTGCATGCACCTGGTGATGCATCCCGAAAGGCTCGACGTGCTGCTACTCCCGAACCTGTACGGCGACATCGTGTCGGATCTGTGCGCCGGCCTGGTGGGCGGACTCGGCGTAGTTCCCGGCGCCAACATCGGCATCGAGGCCGCGGTGTTCGAGGCCGTGCATGGCAGCGCGCCGGACATCGCCGACCAGAATCTGGCAAATCCGACCGCGCTTCTGCTATCGGGCCTTCTCATGCTGGAACATATCGGCGAAAACGAGGGCGCGGGCCGCATCCGGGCCGCCCTTTTCAAGGTGCTCGGCGAGGGCCGGGTGCGAACGCGCGATATGGGGGGAACGGCGTCGACGACCGAGTTCACCGACGCGATCTGCCGGGAAATAGGCGCGTCGGCGAGCGCAGCGAGTGATCGATGACCGATGGCACGATGGCCCCCGATGGCCGATGATCGATGCTCGATGGCCGATGATCGATGCCCGATGGCCGATGATCGATGCTCGATGGCCGATGATCGATGCTCGATGGCCGATGATCGATGCCCGATAGCCGATGATCGATGCCCGATAGCCGATGACTGAGGGCTCGATGGGAATGAGCGATGCCTATCGGAAGTCCGAGGGGCGAAGCCCCTGCGAAGCGAGCGAGCGTTAGCGAGCGAGCCACGCGATCGGAGCGAGCCGGCGCAGCGGTGAGCGAGAGCGCGTGTGGGGGAGTCCGAGTGGCGAAGCCCCTCGGATGAGAATGATATAGTCCCCGTTCGGTGCTCCCGGACGACATCACCCAGGCAGTCCTTGCGCGCAAGGACGTCGCCCGCTATCTTCGCGGCGGGCACGGCGAAAGCGAGCTCGAGGCGCGTGCGCGCATCGAAACCTACCTCGACGAGCTCCGGACGACGCAGCGCTACCCTATTTACCGGGCGCTGAAGCACCCGCTCTACCCCATTCTGCGCAAGGTCGAACGGATCAACGAGCGCGTGGATATCGCGCAGCAGGCCACGCGCGCCGGCCGCGTCATCTACGTCTCCGATCACAAGAGCCACCTCGATTACTTAATCGAGCCGCTCGTGCTCGACGACAACGGCATCCGTCCACCGGTGACCGCCGCGGGCATCAACCTGTTTGGCGGACCGCTCGGTCTGCTGCACCGCCACGTCACGGGCGCAATTCCGATCCGGCGAAACACCAAGGACCCGGCGTACCTCGTCACGCTCAAGGCTTACGTGGCGGAGCTGCTGCAGCGGCACGACCTGCTGTTCTATATCGAAGGTGGACGGAGCTATACCGGCGAGCTGAAAACGCCCAAGACGGGGCTGCTGCACGCCACGGTGCAGGCGGAGATCGCCGGCTCGGTCATCGTCCCGCTCGCCGTCGCGTACGATATCGTGCTCGAGGACCATATCCTGCCGCACCTGGCGCTAAAGCGTCGGTCGAAGCCGTTCGCGCGTGAGGTGGCGGAAATGGTGCGCTACGCGGTCGGGTATCAGTCACGCGCCTTCGTCACGTTCGGCGCGCCGATTCCCCTGGCCGGGTACGATCCCGAGTCGCGCCGCGACGTGATGGCGCTGGCGCACGACATCCGCGATCGCATCGGGATGCTGTACAAGGTGCTGCCGACCGCGATCGTCGCCTCCGCGATGCGGCCGCTGGCCTCGCGGCGCGACGTGGAGGCGCGCGCCGACGCCATGCTCGACGCGCTGCGCGGCGCGGGCGCGAATCTCGGGGTTCAGAGCGGCCGGGAGGCGGTTGAAGCAGGCGCCGCCGCGCTCGCCGCGCGCAACATCATTCACGTGGAACGCGGAGGGCGCCTCCGCGTGCGCGAGCGCACCGTGCTCCGCTATTACGCCCGCACGCTGCAGCACCTGCTCGCGCCCCGCCGTCCGCTTCGCACCCACTGATGCTCCAGACCGTTTCGAAAGCGTTCTTCCACACGCTTGCCGGCAGCCACTCGCTCAGGAAGGTCGCGTCGCGGTACGGCATGCGTCAGGGCGGATTTGCGCGGCGCTTCGTCGCCGGCGAGACCGTCGACGAGGCGATCGACGCCGCGCGCGACATCGAGCGCGCGCGTCTGCACATCACGCTCGATTACCTGGGCGAGAGCGTGGCCTCGATCGCGGAGGCCGATGCCGCCACGCGCGCCTATCTCGCGGTGCTCGATCGGATCGAGGCCGCCGGCATCGAGCGAAACGTCTCGTTGAAGCTGACGCAGCTCGGGCTCACGATCGATCGCGCCACGTCGGTCGACAATCTGCGCCGCATTCTCGACGCGGCCACGTCGGGCCGATTCTTCGTGCGGATCGACATGGAGAACTCGCCGTACACCGCCGTCACGCTCGACGTGTTCGAGACGATGTGGCAGCAGGGCTATCGCAACGCCGGCGTGGTGCTCCAGTCGTACCTGCGGCGAAGCCTGGAGGACGTCGAGCGCATGATCACCCTCGGTGCGCGCGTGCGGCTGGTCAAAGGCGCGTACAACGAACCCAAGACAGTCGCGTATCAGGCGAAGACGGACGTCGACGCGTCGTTTGTCCGTTTGATGCGGCTGCTCCTCGCAAAAGGCGTCTATCCCGCCATTGCGACGCACGATCCGGCCATGATCGCGGCGACGCGCGCGTTCGCGGCAGAACAATCCATTGGATCCGACAAATTTGAATTTCAAATGTTGTACGGCATTCGCCGCGACTTGCAGACTAAACTCACCGCCGACGGCTTCCGCGTCCGCGTCTATGTTACATTCGGTCGTGAATGGTTCCCGTACTTCATGCGACGGCTTGGCGAACGCCCCGCCAACGTCGGATTTGTAATCCGCGGAATGGCCCGCGAGCGCTAAACGCGCCGAATTTCAGCAAGATCCCGTCGCGTCTGGGTCGCGCGCTACCCGGGATGTGTAGACGGCGGCCTCGATCCAAAGAAGGCGGCGTTTCGTACACTACACACCCTCTCACCCGCCAGAAACGGGATCTTCCAACCTAAATTGTTGAGCCCGCTGGTATTAAAGCCTTACGGACGGGGCGTGGCACATCGTTTGATATTCCTGAGCCACGGAAGGAACCGGACGCCCAGGCGGCCGCGTCCTACCGATGAAAGGGTGACTCTCCAATGGTGACGAACTATCCCCAGCAGCTCACAGCGACGCACGTTCACGCCCGGATCGGCGAAACGCTGCTGCAGCGCGCGGTTGGGCGCGTCGGCCAGTTGTTCTGCGGTCTGCGCGGGCACGACTCCGTCCTGCACTTCGAATCCAATCGCGTGATGATGCGCTGCACGTCCTGCGGTCACGACAGTCCGGGCTGGGAAATGACCGGCCGGGCGCCGCGCGTGCGCTTCGAAGGCGATGCGCGTCGTCATCGATTGATGGTTCCGAAGCGGCTCGTGCTGCGCAAGACCGCGTAGCGCGCGCCGGCACCCGGCATCACGCTGAATAGGCGGCGTCAGGCCCGGCACCAGCTCCGCGCCAGCGCCGCCAACGCATCCCGGCACGCGAGCACGTCAGCCACAGTGACGTATTCGACCGTGCCGTGCAGACCGGCGCCTCCCGGCCCAAAAAGCACCGACGGAATGCCGGCGCCGCCCAGAACGGCGGCGTCGGTCCAGAAACTCATTCCCACCGCTGGCGATACACGAGTGGCCGCCGCGGCGAGCGCGCGCGCGAGCGGATGCGCGGCTGCAAGCTCGTACGCCGGCCGACTGAAGATCGGCCGCAGCGTTCCCTCGAACTCCGGATCGCCGGCGTGGAGACGCGCAACGATCGTCATCACCTCCGCCGTCGCGTGCGCGACCGACTCCGTCGGAAGCGTGCGGCGCTCGCACCGCAGGACGCATCGATCCGGATAACTGCTGAGCTCCCGGCCGCCGGCGATGATCGACGCGTGAAGCGAACCGGTTCCAAGGAGGGGATGCGGCGGCGCCGACTGCAGCCGCCGATCGAGCTGTTCGAGCTCGTGGAGCACCCGTCCCATTCGCATGATCGCGTCGCGTCCCTCGTGCGGACGGCTGCCGTGCGCCGCGCGGCCGCGTGTCTCGATCTCGTACCAGGCGAATCCCTTGTGGCAGGTCGCGATGGCGAGATCCGTCGGTTCAGTCACCACGGCCGCGTCGGCCTTCCACGTCGTGACGAGGGCATCAGCGCCGAGGCTCGCGTATTCCTCGTCCACGACCGCGGCGATGACGAGGCGCCCGGTATCGAGTCCCTGCTCCGAGACAACGCGCGCGGCATCGATCATCGCCGCGAGCCCGCCCTTCATGTCCTGCGCGCCCCGCCCGTACAACCGGCCGTCCCGTTCGATCGGATCGAAGGGCGCGTCCATGCCCTCGACGCCGACGGTGTCGGTGTGCCCGCAGAACATGAGCGTCGGGCCCGGCGCGCGCCCTTCGAGCACGCCAATCACGTTGGCGCGATCGCCCTCGACGCGCTGCACGGTGACGTCGAGGCGCATGCGACGAAGCGTCTGCGCGATCGCGTCGCCGACTCGTGCTTCTCCCGCGGCGCCGGGCACGAGCGTCGGGTTGACGGAATCGATGGCGACGAGATCGCGCAGCAGCCGAACGACGGGGTCCATCACGGGATAGTATCGTTCAGATGAGTGCCCTCGCATCGCGGGTAGCCGTGATCACCGGCGCATCGTCAGGCATCGGACTCGCCTGCGCGCAGCGGCTGGCGCGCGAAGGGATGGCGGTCGTGATGGGCGCGCGCAGGCACGATTTGCTCGAATCGGCGGCGTCTGCGATTCGAGCGGCGGGCGGCCGCGCGGCAACCGTGCAGATGGACGTCACGGTTGAAGCCGATGTGGCGGCGCTGGTCGCGTCAGCGATCCGCGAGTTCGGGCGCCTCGACGTCATGATCTGCAATGCGGGTTTCGGCTACTACGGCGCCGTCGATGAGACGGCCGTCGACGTGATGCGCCGCATGATGGACGTCAACTACATGGGCAGCTTTCTTGGCGCGCGCGCCGTGCTGCCGCTCTTCCGCGCGCAGCGGAGCGGACATGTGATTTTCATGTCCTCCATCGTCGGAAGGCGCGGGATTGCGTTCATGGGCGGGTACTGCGCCACGAAGGCGGCGCAGTCCGCGCTGGCGGAATCCCTGCGCGCAGAGTTCGCCGGTTCGACCATTCACATTTCGTGCGTGTATCCCGTTTCGACCGCCACGGAGTTTCGCGACGCGATGGTCCGCGACTTCGGACAGAAGGTGTCGGGACTCGGACCGAGCCAACCGGTCGAAGCCGTGATCGACGCGGTCGTGGGGTGCATCCGGCACCCGCGGCCGGAGGTGTACCCCCACCGGATGTCGCGCGCGGTCGCTCTGCTGAACATCATCGCGCCGGCGTTTACCGATCGATTCGTGCGCAGGTTCAGCCGGTACCGCGACGCCGCCGCGGCCAGACGCTGATGGCGGATGCAGGCGCCGAGCTCGAGACTGCGACCGGCATCGCCGTGGCGGTGAAGGCGTCTGGCGGCCGCGCGCTGATCGTCGGCGGGTGGGTGCGCGATCGCCTGATGGGACATCCGTCCAAGGACATCGACATCGAAGTGTTCGGCGTCGAGGCGCACCATCTGAAGACGCTGCTCGGCGCGTTCGGTTCAGTGAACGCCGTCGGTGAGAGCTTTACGGTCTACAAGGTCGCGGGCATCGACGTGTCGCTGCCGCGCCGCGAATCGAAAACTGGACGCGGCCACCGCGGCTTCACCGTGTCGGGCGATCCGCGGCTGCCTCCGGTGGAGGCGGCGCGGCGCCGCGATTTCACGATCAACGCGATCTCGTGGGACCCGCTCACTGGCGCTTACGAAGATCCGTTCGACGGCCGCGGCGACATCACGCGGCGGCGGCTGCGCGCGGTCGACGAACGCACGTTTGGCGACGACAGCCTGCGCGTGCTTCGAGCGGTGCAGTTCGCCGCGCGATTCGAGTTCAGCGTCTCGGAGGGAACAAAGACGCTGTGCCGCAGCATCCCGCTCGACGATCTGCCGCCGGAGCGCGTGTGGGGAGAGGTCGAGAAGCTGCTCCTTCGCGCCCACCGGCCGTCGATTGGATTCGCACTCGCGCTGGAGTTGGGCATCGTCGAGCGTGTGTTTCCCGAACTTCTGCCGCTCCTCGGCTGCCCGCAGGAGCCGGAATGGCATCCCGAAGGCGACGTCTGGGTGCACACGCTGCTGGTGATCGATCAGGCGCGCAAGCGCATCGATGGGCTCGACTATCCGAAGCAGGCCGCGGTGATGCTCGGCGCCGTCTGCCACGATCTCGGCAAACCGGCGACGACGGCCCTGATCGACGGCCGGATCCGCTCGATGGAGCATGAGGAGGAGGGCGTCGCACCCGCGGCCGCGCTGCTGGATCGGCTCAACGTGCACTCGATGCAGGGATGCGACGTCCGCCGCGAGGTGCTGGGCATCGTTGCGAATCACCTCAAGCCGGGCATGTTCTTCAAGTCGGATCCGCGCGCCGGCGACGGCGCGTTCCGGCGGCTCGCCCAGAAAGTGGATCTCGAGCTGCTCGCGATCGTCGCACAATCGGACTGCGAAGGCCGCGGCGGTGGTTTCGACTGCTCGGCGATGGACTGGTTTCTCGAGCGCGCCAGGGCACTCGGCGTCGAACACGCCCCGCCGGAGCCGTTCGTCAAGGGACGGCATATGCTTCCGCTCGGCGTGCGTCCGGGTCCTGCGCTGGGCATCCTGCTGCGCGATGTCTACGAGCGGCAGCTTGACGGGAGCGTCGCCGACTTCGACGCCGCGCTGTCGCTCGCACGGGACCTCGCGCGCGAGCGACAGCTATACTGACTCACACATGATGCGTCGTTCCGCCGGAGTCGTGGCCGTCTGCCTTGCGCTTGCGGCACCAGCCTCGGCACAGCAGAACGAGCCCATCGGCCGGTTCGTTGCCGACGTCCGCGGCGTGTTCGTCCGTCACAAGAGTCAACCGTCAGTCGCGACCGATCTCGGCGTCGTTCCGGGCAATATGCCGCCGCGCAGCTACGGGCTGTCGTCGGGCGTCCACTATTATCCGTTTCATTTCCGTGCGATCACGTTCGGAATCGGCGGCGAGTTCGTCTACGCGCGCAGCAGCCGGACGCTTCCGCCCTCGGCCGATGGCACGACGCCGGGCGCGACCGTGCGCCGCCACTTCGAGTCGCTCGCGCCGGAATTCTCGCTGAATTTCGGACACAGGAACGGCTGGAGCTACATCAGCGGCGGCATGTTTGGACGATCCAAGCTATACGCGGACCGCGCCGGCGCGCCCGCTTCCGGCGCACAGTGGCGATCGACGGTCAATTACGGCGGCGGCGGCCGATGGTTCAAGGGGCAGCACCTGGCGTTTTCCGTAGATTTTCGCTGGTTCTCGAACGCGACCGAGGCCGCGACCGACACGATCGTCTTGCAGCCGCGTACGACGATGCTGGTGCTGAGCGGGGGAATCGGAATTCGCTAACGCGATCAGGGTTTCGGGAACGGCACGACGTCGCCCTTCTTCTTACGCGTCTTCCGCGCATCGGCGAGCGACTCGCGAAGCAGCGTCGCCGTCGCGCGGCCTTCCAGGATCTCGGCCGCCACTTTTTCGCTCAGTTTTTCCTTCGCCGCATCGAGCAGCTTCGTCCGCATCCAGGCATTGAGCCCGCGGATGTTGCTCTTCGACGCGGCGTAGGCGATCAACTGATACTCAGGACCCGAGAGCGTCAGATTGACGTTCTGCTCGCGCGCCGGGGCGTGCGACGTCTTGCGTTTGGTGACCTTCGACATAGCCGATATCCGGTGGCCGATATTCGATGCCCGATGGCCGATGGCCGATATTCGATGGCCGATGGCCGATACTCGATGGCCGATGGCCGATACTCGATAACCGATGACCGATGACCGATAACTGATGACCGATGACCGTTGGCCGTTGGCCGTTGGCCGATACTCGATGACCTTGATCCCTACTTCGTGTACTTGCGCAGCCACGCCAGCGTGAGCGGCCACGCCTGCCGGGTCGCCTTCGCGTTGCCGGTCGCGTTCGGGTTGCCGCCCTGCGCGCGCAGGAAGCCGTGGCCAGCGCCGTCGAATACGTGCGGATCATAGGTCACGTGCAGCTTCGCCAGTTCGGTCTTGGCAAGTGGAATTCCCGCATCGACGCGGCTGTCGTTGCCGCCGTAAAGGCCCAGAATCGGCGCCTTGGCATGCACGTCCGCGTACCCGGAAGCGTCGTTCGGCATCGGTCCGTAGTACGAGACTGCGGCGTTCAATGCCGGCTGATTCAACGCGTAGAGGAAGCTTGTGCCGCCGCCCCAGCAAAACCCGATCGTCGCGACCTTGCCGTTCGCTGCCGGCATCTTCAGCGCGTAGTCGCGGACGTCGTTCAGGATGCGGACCTTGTCCTCATTCTTCAGCGCCCCGATCGCCCGCGTCGATCCTTGCTCGCCCAACTCGGCGCTTCCACCGCGGTTCGGACCCATGCCCGATAGGAAATCGGGCGCGACGGCGATGAAGCCTTCCTTCGCGAGCTGATCGGTCACCCCGCGGATCCAGTCGGTCAGGCCGAAGATTTCGTGAATGACGATGACAACGGGCGCCTTGGTCTTGCGCTCCGGATAGACGACGAACGCCTTGATCGGCGCCCCGCCGTTCGAGGCGGTGATGTCGACCCACTCGGCGTGCCGCGGCGACGATGAGAGCTGCGCCTTCGCCCAGGTGTCCTTGTCCGCTCCCTGCACATCGCCTGGCGGAGGCAGGTTCGGATTGCGTCGAGCGTCGGCCGGGGTGCCGCCTTGTGCACCGCCGCCGGCCGGCGCCTGTAGCATCTCCATGGCGTGCTCCGCGGGCGGATTCGCCGCAGGCGTTGGCGTCTGCGCGAACACCGGCGACGCCGTGAGCGCGAACGCGATGGCAACGACGTAGCTCCTCATCTCCTCCTCCAAGGCCTGGCGTGAGGCATAACGGAATTCACCAACTCACCAACTCAACTTTCACCAACTCACCAATTCAATTCACCAACTCACCAATTCACCAATTCGCCAATTGCTCTATTCTGCCTCTCCCCTCCGCCATTCTTCGATCAGCCGCGCGGCGTTGCCCGCGACTGAGTGCAGCGTCGGAGCCCATCCGAGCGCGCGTGCGCGCGGACTGCGGACGATCTGGTCCGAGGCCAGAGC
>JBOGIZ010000149.1:0-2818 GCA_050747805.1 Vicinamibacterales bacterium
GCGGCGTCCTGTCGAAGAAGCTCGCCGGTTATCACCAGTTCCACGCCGTCAACGTTGCAGTCGAGGAGACGCTCCGGGCTGCCCAGACGGGAGCGACGGATCACCGGACCACCGAGGGGTTGGGCCGCTACGAGACCGGCGAGCGCCCCGGCGGCGACCCCGGCGACCGGCGGGTTGGCGTGGTCTGGCACACCCAGGGCTCGGGCAAGAGCCTGACGATGGCCTTCTATGCGGGGCGCATCATTCGCGAGCCCGCGATGCAGAATCCGACCGTCGTCGTGCTGACGGATCGTAACGATCTCGACGATCAATTATTCGGAACGTTCTCGCGCTGTCAGGACTTGCTGCGCCAACCGCCGGTACAGGCGGAGAACCGCGCGCACCTGCGCGAGCTGCTGTCCGTCGCCGCCGGCGGGGTCGTGTTCACGACGATTCAGAAATTCTTCCCCGAAGAGAAGGGCGACCGTCACCCCGCGCTATCGGACCGGCGGAACATCATTGTGATCGCCGACGAGGCGCACCGCAGCCAGTACGACTTCGTGGACGGCTTTGCCCGGCACATGCGCGACGCGCTGCCACACGCGTCATTCATCGGCTTCACTGGCACCCCGATCGAGCTGTCCGACGCGAACACGCGCGCCGTGTTCGGCGACTACATCAGTGTCTATGACATCCAACGTGCGGTGCAGGACGGCGCGACCGTTCCCATTTACTACGAGAGCCGGCTAGCGAAGCTCGCCCTCGACGAAGCGGAGCGGCCGAAGATCGATCGCGACTTCGAGGAAGCGACCGAGGGCGAAGAGGTCGATCGCAAGGAGAAGCTCAAGAGCAAGTGGGCGCAGCTCGAAGCGGTCGTCGGCGCCGAGAAGCGGCTGGAGATCGTCGCGCGCGATCTTGTCGAACACTTCGAGAAGCGTCTCGAAGCGATGGACGGCAAGGCGATGGTAGTCTGTATGAGCCGGCGAATCTGCGTGGAACTCTACAAGCAGATCATCAGGCTCCGGCCCGCGTGGCACAGCGACGATGACGCCGATGGCGCGATCAAAGTGGTGATGACCGGATCGGCATCGGATCCGCTGGACTGGCAGCCGCACATTCGCAACAAGCCTCGCAGGGAAGCGCTCGCGAAGCGCTGCCGCGATGCGGCCGATCCGCTGAAGATCGTCCTCGTGCGCGACATGTGGCTAACGGGATTCGACGCCCCGAGTCTCCACACGATGTACGTGGACAAGCCGATGCGCGGCCACGGACTGATGCAGGCGATCGCGCGCGTAAACCGGGTGTTCAAGGATAAGCCCGGCGGACTCGTTGTCGACTACCTCGGTCTGGCGCCCGAACTGAAGGCCGCGCTCGCCACGTATACGGAGAGCGGTGGCACTGGGCGCACGGCGCTGAACCAGGAGGAAGCCGTCGCGCTGATGCTCGAGAAGCACGAAGTCTGTTCGGCTTTCTTTGGCGCGGTAACTGATCGTAGCGGCATCGCGCCCGCGTTCGATCGCTCGAGGTGGACAACCGGAACTCCCGCACAGCGTCTGGCGCTGCTGCCTGCTGCGCAGGAGCATGTCCTCAGGCACGAAAACGGCAAGGATCGGTACATCCAGGCCGTTCGGGAGCTGTCGCAGGCATTCGCGCTGGCCGTCCCGCACGACGACGCGCTTCGCATTCGTGACGACGTGGCGTTCTTCCAGGCCGTGCAGGCCGTCCTGGCCAAGCGGGCGCCGGGCGACGCGCGTCCCGAGGAGGATCTCGACCACGCCGTCCGCCAGATCATTTCGCGCGCGGTGACGCCCGACGGCGTCGTCGACATCTTCGCAGCCGCCGGACTCCAGAAGCCGGACATCTCCATCCTCTCTGACGAGTTCCTCGCCGAGGTTCGCGACATGCCACAGCGGAATCTTGCGGTGGAACTGCTCCAGAAGCTGCTCAAAGGCGAACTGGCGACCAGGCGGCGCAAGAATGTCGTGCAAGCGCGTTCATTCGCGGAGATGCTGGAGCAGACCATTCGCCGATACCAGAACCGCGCGATCGAGGCCGCGCAGGTGATCGAGGAGTTGATCGGGCTCGCGAAAGACATGCGGGCGGCGAACGCGCGAGGGGAAGCGCTCGGTCTGACTGAGGACGAGCTGGCGTTCTACGACGCGCTCGAGACGAACGATAGCGCCGTCAAGGTCCTGGGCGACGAGACCCTGCGCGCGATCGCGCGGGAACTGGTGGAGACCGTCCGCAAGAACGTGACGATCGACTGGACGCTTCGGGAGAACGTGCGCGCGCAATTGCGCGTGCTGGTCAGGCGCATTCTGCGCAAGCACGGGTACCCCCCGGACAAGCAGGAGAAAGCCACGCAGACGGTGCTGGAGCAGGCGGCGCTGTTGTCAGCGGATTGGGCAGTGGCGTGAGCACCGGCATCGCGCGCGGATTTGGGAGTCGCATGGCGAGATCTCCCGATCAGAGTTTCCTGATTGTGATCGAACGACAGTTGGGCCAGGAGTCAGCGGTGCGGAGAGCGTCGCCGCTGGGTTGCCGCCTACATCAATGGTGCGTCGCCGACGGGCCCACGAGGCCCGTCTGGTCTGGGTGTCACACGCTCGGGGCGTCTCCTTATGCAGCGTCTCCTTGACGGGGAAGTTCCCTTTGCGGTTCGCAGTTCACCCGTATGCCCATTTGACGCTGCACAGCTCAGCCTTTACAATCCCCCTGAGTTCTTTACGCGTTTTGAGACCCATTGTTCGACTGGGGGTCTTTGTGTCCGGCGTTTCGCAGGACCTAGTTTCGATTGGTAGGGATTAGCGGCACTGTGAGGCGAAAATCCTTCACAGTG
>JBOGIZ010000150.1:0-3748 GCA_050747805.1 Vicinamibacterales bacterium
GGCGGAGGCCGTCATGTCCCAGTGCGCCAACTGCAACGCGAAGGACAAAAGTCCGGCGCGCGTCGCCGGACAGGCAGGTGTAGACTGGCCCTAATTCCAATGCACGCCTCGCCGCTCTCGTGAGACCGATCGCGGCTGCACGTCACGGAACTGCTGCTTGCCTGGGGCCGCGGCGATCGGTCGGCGCTGGACGAGTTGATGCCGCTCGTCCACCAAGCGCTGCGGCGGCTCGCCCGTTCGCAGATGCGCGGCGAACGGGACAACCACACCCTACAAACCACCGCACTCGTCAACGAGGCGTTCCTTCGGCTGATCGACCTGCGCCGCATCCGGTGGCAGGACCGCGCGCATTTCCTCGCGCTGTCGGCGCAACTCATGCGCCGCGTTCCGGTCGACCACGCGCGATCCCGGAAATCTCAGATTGATCCCCGTCGTCGCGGGGCCTCGCGCTCGTGATCGTCGTCTCGTCCACGGCCAGCGCCGGCTGTGCCAATCCCATCGACCTCCGAAAGGGCGGCGTCACGCCCGCAGCCTTCCTCAGCGGCGGCGCACTGCGGCTGATCCGGACGTCGATGGAGGACTCGCAGATCGTCGGCTTATGGCAATTCACGTTCACGTCGGTGGGCAACACGGCCCTCGGCATCCCCGACGGCGCGCCGCTCGACATGGGCTACACGGCGTGGCACAGCGACGGCACGGAGATCATGAATTCGTCGCGCGACCCGGTGACGGGCAACTTCTGCCTCGGCGCGTGGGACGAAGAGGGCCATCGTTCGTACAAGCTGAATCACTTCGCGATCGCGTGGGACAACACGGGGACGTTCTGCACGCCGGTCGCCCCCGCGACGAACTGCCTCGTTGGTCCGGCGAACATCCGCGAGCACGTCACCGTCGATCCGCACGGCGACACGTACTCCGGGACGGTGACGATCGACCAGTACGACAACCACCAGAACCTGATCATGCACCTGACGGGCAAGGTGTCGGCGCGGCGCATCACCGCGAACTGACGCGGGCGCCTCACTCGGGGCGCACCTGCGGGCTCATGCCCCGCGGGTGCGCCCCCATCGGCACAATGTAGTAACATCACTACATGAAGCTCGGTCTGCGCGAAGCCAACCAGCATTTCTCGAAAGCGATCAAGGCGGTCCGCGCCGGGAAGGAAGTCGTCCTCACAGAGCGCGGTCAGCCAATCGCCGTGATCACGCCGATCAAAGAGGCGCCCCAGCCGGAAACGGTCCTCAAACGGATGGCCGACGAGGGACTGATCACTCTGCCGACGCGCAAGGGGCCGCTGCCACGTTTCGACCCGGTGCCGCTCGGCGGCAAGCCGCTCTCGCAGACGATCATCGACGATCGCGACGATCGCGCGTAGGTGCCAATGGACTACGCATATTTCGATACGAGCGCGCTCATCAAGCGCTATGTCGAAGAAGCGGGTCGTCGCGAAGTGCTGGGACTGCTTCGCACGAATCACTGCGTCATCTCCGCCGTGCTGCCAGTGGAAGTGCGGAGTGCGCTGCGGCGCCGCGTGGGCGACACGACGCTCGACGTCAAACGCGTGCCGAGCATCCTGAAGCGGTTCGCCGCCGACCGTCCCTACTGGACGGTGATCGAGGTGTCGAGCGACGTACTGGTTGCTGCAGAATCGCTCAGCGGTGCGCATCCATTGCGCGCGCTGGATTCGATCCACGTCGCATCAGCCAGGCTATTCGGCGATCGAACTGCGCTTCAGACCTTCACCTTCGTGAGCGCGGACGCACGCCAGGCCAAGGTCGCGGAAGCGCTGGGGCTCGAGACCCGATACGTCGGGTCGTAAGTCGCGATTCAAGCGCGCGCGCCCTCGGCGGCTGCTGCGTAAATGCGGCGCCGCCGCGTGCATTTCGATCCTCGCGATGACGACTTTCGGGACGGCGACCGGTTCGCGCCGACGCGCGACCGCAGCGACCGGGGCGCCTTGGACCGTGACCACGAACGAGGCCACGACTGGAGCCCACGACAGCGGTCGCGCACGACCGGGACCAGTTGGACGCATCGAGGTGCCGGTCGACGACTCGGACGTTCGAAGCCTTGACATCCCAACCCCGCCGCGGCTAGATTCCTGTAGATGTGCAACATGAACGACATGTTGCACATCTAAAGGAGTGATCCATGGCGCCGCGATCTGAGGTTCTCCAGGGCACGCTCGACCTGCTCGTGCTGAAAACGCTAGACACGCTGGGGCCTCAGCACGGCTACGGCATCGCGCGCCGCATCGAGCAGGTCTCCGCCGACGCCCTGTCGCTCAATCAGGGCACGCTCTATCCGGCCCTGCTCCGCCTCGAGCAGCGCGGCCTCGTCAGCTCGAAGATCGGCATGTCCGGCAACAACCGCCGGGCGCGCTTCTATCAACTGACCGCCGCCGGACGCCGTCGTTTGCGCGCCGAAACCGCCGAATGGCGCCGCGCCGCCTCCATCATCGAGCGCATCCTCGGCGCCACGAGCTGATCGTGCGGGAATGGGTCGTCCGTCTTCTGGCGCTGGGCCGGCGCGGCCGCCGCGACCGCGACCTCGCCGACGAACTCGCCTTCCACGTCGAGCAGCAGACCGCCGCGCACCAGCGCGCAGGCCTCGATCCGGTGCGCGCGCGCCAGGCCGCGCTCCGCGACCTGGGCGGCCTCGAACACACGCAGCAGGCCTGGCGCGACCAGCGCACCTGGCCGCCGCTCGACGATCTGTGGCACGACGTGCGGTACGGCGGCCGCGTCCTCCGCCGCTCGCCCGGGGTGACGAGCGTTGCCGCGCTCACCCTCGCGCTGGCCGTGGCCGCGACGACGTCCGTGTTCACCGTCGTGGACGCGGTGCTGCTGGCGCCGCTGCCCTATCCCCACGCCGATCGCCTGGTCCGGCTGAGTGCGTACTACCGGCCGATGCATGCCGCGGATGTCTCGGTCGCACCCGGCAACTTCATGGAATGGCGCGAGCGCGCCCACGGCTTCGTCGCGATGACAGCCGTCGCGCGCCGTCAGCAGAACATCACCGGCACCGGCGAGCCGCAGCAGATCAACGTCGCCGCGGTGTCAGCCGGCTTCCGAGCGACCACTGGAGTCGCGCCGACGATCGGACGTCCCTTCGGCGACGACGAATTCACGCCGGGACACGAGCAGGTCGCGCTGCTGAGTCATGCGTTATGGGCCTCACGCTATGGCGCCGACCCCGCCGTCGTCGGCCGGTCGATCACGCTCGACGGGCAGCCCTGCGAGGTCGTCGGCGTGATGCCTGATGACTTCCTGTTTCCGGATCCCGGCTTCGATGCCTGGGTGCCCCTGCCGCTCACGGCCGCGGACCGCGACAATCGCACGGGGCATACGCTCTTCGCGGTCGGACGGCTTCGCGACGGTGTGAGCGTGGCGGCCGCGTCTCGCGAGATGCACGACGTCGCCGCCGCGCTGGCGCACGCCTATCCCGACTCGAACGGCGACTGGGACACGACCGTCCAATCGGCGCGGGACGCGCTGATCGGCGATACCCGCAGCGTGGTCCTCGCGGTGGCGGGCGCCGTTGCGCTGCTGCTGCTCGTCGCCTGCGCGAATGTCGCCGGTCTGCTTCTCACCCATGGCCTCTCGCGCGGCCGCGAGCTTGCGATTCGGATGGCGGTCGGCGCCGGACGGCTCCGGCTCGTGCGGCAGCTCCTGACCGAAAGCGTGTTGCTCGCGCTCGTGGCCGGCGCGGCCGGCGTCGGCGTGGCCGCGGCCGCGCAGCCGCTGCT
>JBOGIZ010000151.1:0-5603 GCA_050747805.1 Vicinamibacterales bacterium
GTCCTCAGGATCGTGCGAACCGTCCGCGTCGAGGAAGACCGTGACGGGCGCCTGCACGTGCGGGATCGCGCGCCGCATGGCCTCCCCTTTCCCGCGTCCGCCGTCGGCGAACACGCCGGCGCCCCTGCCCGACGCGATCTCCGCGGTCCCGTCCGTCGATCGTCCGACGACGACGAGAACTTCGCGGGCGTAACCGCGCGATCGCTCGATGACGCCGCCGATGCTCGCAGCCTCCTGCTTCGCGGCAATCACGATCGAGACGTCATGCGCGACGTGCTGATCGGCGGCGCGGTCGAGGCGCGAGCGGGTCGCCTGGTCCTCGAAACAGACCGCGTGCATCACGCCGCTCCGCTGTCCGCCGGCTTCGGCTCGTCCGCCGCCGCGTCGGCGGTTCCCGCGCGCCGAAATACCAGCGCGTTGCCGAGCAGGCTCTGATACGCCTCGCACGCGGTCCAGCACTGCGGACACTGGCCGTCCCAGATCTCACGCTGAACGGCGGCGACGCCGGCGTCGGTCCAGATCGGCGCGAGGCGCATCCCGGTATCGCGCAGCCGGCCGAGCGGCCGCGAGTACGTGATGCACGGATAGACGACGCCCCACGGATCGATGAAGCAGCTCGCCCGGAGCGCGTGGCAGCGCATCGGCGTGCGGCCGGTCACGAGGAACTCGTCGAGGTGCTTGAGGTACAGCTCTTCCAGGAGCTGGACCGGGCCGCGAACGTGCCGCCGCTCACGATGGCGGCGCAGAGCGGCGCGCGCCGCGGATGGGTCCGGCGCAATTCCCGGCGTCCCGTCGTTGCCGTAGTAATGCCCCGATTGCTGCGCCACGTTCACGTGCACGTCGGCGGGCGAGAGTCCGGGACACGCGTGCGCACAAGCGGCGAACGTCCGATCGATCTCGCCGGCGTTGTAGCTCGAGAGGGTGATGCCGAGCGCCGCGCGAACGTGCGGGATCTGCCGCAGCGCGCGAAACGTCTCCATCTGCCGGCGGAATCCCCCCTTGACGCCGCGGATTTCGTCGTTCAGCGCCTCATCGCCGTCCACGCTGACGGTGATGATCGTGTGCGCCGGCCCGCGGCCCGCAATCCGCTCCGCGCTGCGGACGATGCGATCGGTGAGAAAGCCGTTGGTCGGGAAGTGCAGGATCGCCAGCCGCCGCCATCCCGCGAGCATCGCGTCGAAGATCTCGTCAAGATCCGGCCGCAGGAAGATCTCGCCGCCGGTGAGATCGACCCACGTGACATCCGGATTCTCGCGAACGAGCGCGGCAATTTCGGCCGCCGTCAATTCGTCGGTGGGCTTGCGCTGCCAGATGTTGCACGTCTTGCAGCGGTATTGACACCAATACGTCAGGCAGAGATTGAGTTTCAGCGGCGCGGACGGGCGATGCGCGGCGGCTCCCGCGATCGCCAGGCCGAGCGACGCCTGCCGTCTCAGACCAGACAGGCGACGACGACGGGCCGGCGGAGATGTCGGCACCACTCTCAGTTCTTTGGCTTTGGCACGGCCTGGATGCGGTCGATGAGCCACTTGTGCTGGAAGTCCGGCCTCGACACGACCATCGTCACGATCATCTCGTACACGTCGGTCGAACCGCCGGTCTGCGCCTGATGCTCCACTTTCATCCCGAACTCCACCTGCGCGCCGCCGGCAGCACTCGCGTCGAGCCGGTCGTATTTCAGCGGCGACGTGATCGTGCACCGCAGGTACTTATACTCGCCGAACTGTTGGCGAAGGTCGGCCATCGGCGCGAGCGGAAACAGCGTGCGCACCTGCTTCGGGTCACGCGTCTGGTACGCCAGGCAATAATTGGTCACCAGCTGATTGATCTCGATCTTCGCGTGATCCTCAGCCGTGATAGGCGCAGCGGCCTTGTCGGTGCTCGTCGCCACCGACGCGTCCGGCGCGGGACTGGGAGCTGGCGGAACCGGCGGGGTCACCGGATGGGGCGGGAGCACGACGGCTGCTGCGGGTGGAGCGGAGTCTGCCGGTTTCGCCGGCCGCGGCCTCGGCATCGGCCGCTCGCGCGGGATCACGTTCGCCACGGGTGTCGACGTCGGCGCGAAGCTGGCGCCGCACGAGCGCCCCGCGGTCATCGTCGTGTCCCCTTGCGGCGAGCAGTCGCCGGTGAACGAGAGGAATGTATAGCCGTTGTCGGCGTCGGGGTGCAGCGTCACTGGCGCGCCGCTCGGCAGGTTTGCCGAGCAGGTGTTCCCGTTCGTGCCGCAGAGGATTCCGCCTCCGCCGGCCCCGATAATGGTGCCGCCGATCGGTTTCATGATGGTGAGCGGGAACGTGACGGGCGCGGCCGCGTCTGCGATTCTGTTGAAGGTCGCCCCGCACGTCCGGGCGGCGGTCATCGAGATTCGGCCCATCGGCGCGCAATCACCAGTAAAGCCGCTGTAGACGTACCCATCGTCTGGTTCGGGGGTGAGCTCGACCGAGTCGCCGGCAGGCCGTGTCGTGGTGCAGTCGGTGCCGCGCGTGCCGCACTTCAGACCCGGTCCGATGATTGTGCCGCCGGTCGGCGGCGTCAACGTGAGCACCTGACCCGACGGCCACAGCCAGTGCACGAGCGCGATGCCGCCAAAGAGCAGCAAGGCCGCCGCGGCGACGGCGCCGACCGCGACGCCTACACCGCGCAGCGATCCGGCGCCCGCCGTTCGCGCCCGCGCCGGCGCAGCGCCGCGTCCGCGTCCGCGTCCACCGAACCATCGTTCGCGCCAGCCAACCGCCGCGACGGTGCGACGCGGCGGAGGCGCGGGCGCTCTCGGAGGCGGCAGAGGCAGCTGCGATCGATCGATGACGACGGTCGGGTCCGACACGGCGGCGGAGCGCGAAGGGAGTGCGGCGAATGGGTCGTCATCCGGCCTTCGCCGCGCGCTGTCGTCGCGCCGGACCATGATCGTCGGGTCGATCGCTTCGGTGATCGGTCCGTGACTGGCGCGGTTGATGAGCACCGTCGGATCGATCGAGACGACCTCGGATGCGCCTGCGCGTGGGGTCGACCCCGGACGCGGACTTGGGGCTGATGGCGCGGACTGCGGCGGCCGCCGCACGGCATCGAGTCGGGCCAGCAGTTCCCGCGCGCGTGCGTGCGACGGATCCTGCGCAAGGGTCTCGAGTGCCCACTGACGCGAGACGTCGTATGAGTGCTCCTGGAATGCCGCCAGGGCGCGCTCGTACGCCATGTCGGGGCCCGCGGACCAGTCAGACACGTCCGAAACCTCGCGACGCCATCGCCGCTCCGCGCCCAATCCGCCCGCTGCCCGACCCGGCCGACATCGGCATGCCTCGAATCCTTTTCCCCGACGGGGTCTGGGGACGTCCTATCCTAGCGCGACCCGATTGCCGGACAAAGGCGCAAATGCGGCGTTTGACAACCTCCAGGGGCGCCGCTAATCTGGGCCGGGCCAGCACGCTCGCGGGCCGTCTTCCGACTGGAGCCAACACTCATGCCCGGACGCGATGCCGTTCCGTCGCTGCTCGTGCGCCGCAGGCTGACCCGGGTCATCGCCGAGATCGTCCGGTCGCAGATGACCGAGTATCTCGCGACGCTTGCGCCGCTGCTGCGGCCGCGACTGGTGCTCGGCGACTACGTCGAGGATGGCTCCAAGGAATCGACGCGCCGATCCGAAAAGGCCTACAAGGATCTCGTCGCGCTCTATGAATCGGTCGCGTCGGCGAAGCCCTTCAACCTGCCGCGCGAGCTGCAGCTGCCGCTCCGTGTCTCGGGCACGTCCGGCCTCGAGATCACGCCGGTCGATACACCCCACGCAATTGAGTCCGGCTCCGACGCTCGCACCATTACTGTGCGGTCGCCGCTCCTCTGGACGTTGACCTACTCCGGTTTCGCACCGGGCCGGCTTCCGGACCTCCTCAAAGCCAAGCTTCGGGTCGGCGACGAGCTGACGCACTTCGTCATCAGCTACCTGCTGCTGCACATCGTCGTCGAACACTCGCCCGGGTTGACGAGCATGCTGCGCGCGCTTCACTTCCCCGTCACGACCACCACGCTGCCCGATTTCGGACCGCTGCCGATCACGCGCATTGGTGTGGCGATCTCGACGATGCGGCCATCGGACGAGGTCATTCTCGAGAGCGCGGAACTGACGGGGATGGACGCGTTCGAGGAAGTGGTCAATCTCGACGATCTGTCGAACCTGTCCGATCCGCTGAAGGAGCGCCTGCGCGGTGCGGTGCGCGAGCACGCGCCCGACGTCACGATCCGCTGAGGCGCGGGGCGCGAGGCGTCAGCCGTAGGTGCGTCTCGATCAGAGGATTGGCCATGACAGTCCTGAGCGAGGAAAAGCGGAAATGAGCAAACTCATCGAGTTCGCAGCGGCTTGCGGGATAACGGCAACGACGTTCCTGGGACAGGCGACCGTTACGCCGATGAACATAAAGCCTGGATATTGGCAGGACACGATCACGACCACAGTTGCCGGCAGGGGGACACCAAAGACCAGATCCATTAAGTTCTGCGTCGCACAAAAGGACCTGAGCAGCAATCGTTTCGGCCAGATGGATCAAAGTGAGGGCATGAAGTGTCGGGACCAGGTGATTCGTTCTACCGCGACTGACCTCGAGATTGAACGCACATGCACGGATGGAACGTCTGGCAGTGCTCTGCACATGACTTCCCACGTCATCGATTCCGAACACGTCACCGGTCATAATGAAATGACCATGAGGATGGGCAGTCGGATGATTCAGTCGAGTGTGAAGATCGAGGGCACGTGGCTTGATGCGACCTGCCCTGCCGGAAGAGATTGACAGAAGCGCAACAACAACTGGAGCAGAAAACGCTCGGTTACGCAGGTCCGGTAGCTGGAAAGCCCAATCGGGCGCCGGGCAGTCTGCCTTTCGCCAATGATTGGCCCTATGTCGGGACAAGCTGATTGAGGCGGCGGCACGTCTGATTGCTGGAAAACTCTGATCGCGTCGCCGATCGCCGCCCAACCCCAAAAGCCGAACGCCCTCGTTACCGCGGCTGCGGGCGGTAGAACCAGAACGTTCCCTGCAGAGTAATTTCCGTGGTCGTCTGGCCCGAGGTCGTCGTGCCCGCCACGAAGAACAGGTGCGACCGGCGGACGGCGAAGCCGCGCGGCGCGTTCTGCTCCAGCACGACAACCTCGCCGTTGGCCCCCACCGACTCGACGATCGCCGTGTGATGCGGCCGCTCCTGGAAGTCGATGACAAACTGCGACGATCCGTCGGCGTGCTCGGTCGTGATCTTGCGGTCGTAGCGATAGTCGCGCATCTGGATGATGTCCCCCGGCTGCAGATCGGCGAGGGAGATGGGCGTGCCCCACACATAGTCGGCGTCGTGGTCGACGGTGCCAAAGTCGCCGGCGCTCTTCGCACCGGCGGCCGTGAGCGCGCGATCGGCGAGCGCGAAGCACTCGCCGTCGCCGACGCGCTTGCCCTGCTGTTGGCGCGCGTATCCGAGCACCTGCGGCGCGATCGGCGGCGAGACGTGCGACGAGCCGCTTGAATGGTCGTCAAGGCCGATCGGCCCGGGCACTGGCGTGTCGGTCCGCGCGGACGTCCCGTCGTCGACTTCGACGGTCGCGTTCACGTCCTGGGTCGATCCGGCGCCTT
>JBOGIZ010000152.1:0-1873 GCA_050747805.1 Vicinamibacterales bacterium
GAGCGCGTCGTCATCCGCCGCGCGAGCGAGGGCCGACGAGAGTCCCTCGGCGTCGCCGGGCGCATGGACCAGCGCGTCCTCGCCGGGCCGAACGATTTCGCCCGCGCCGCCGGCGGCGCTGACGATCACCGTGCGCCCGCACGCCATGGCTTCCGCGATGACCATTCCGAAGGGTTCCGGCTGGATGCTCGCGTGTACGACGACGTCGAGGGCGCGCAGGGCCGGCGCGATTGGATCGATGACGCCGGTGAACACGGTGCGATCGGCGACACCGAGCGTGCGAGCCAGCGTGCGAAGTTCATCAAGGGTGTACTGGCTGCCAGCGGTGTCGTACACCGGCCCGCCGATGACGTAGGCGCGCACAGGGCGATGACTGGCAAGCTGCGCGAGCGCGCGCAGGAAGACCTCGTGTCCTTTCCAGCGGCCGAACGTCGCGACGAGTCCGATGCGGATGACGCCGCGCGCGGGCGGCGCGGCGCGCCCGAGCGCATCGAGATCGATCACCGGACCGTCGGGCGAAAACGTGACGAGATCGACGGCGTTCGAAATGGTTCGAATGTCGAGGCCCGGGCCGAGCACGAGCGCGAGGTCCGCGGCGACGCTTCGTGAATTGGCGACCGCGATCGCGGCGGAGCGCTGATGGAGCCGGAGCAGCCTGCGGCTCATCGCTCGAGCGCCGACATATTCGTGGATGTGCCACACGAGCGGCGCCGCCGGGCCGAGGGCGCGCGCCGCCAGCACGTGCAGCTTGAGGCCGTTCGAGTGAATGACGTCAGGCGCGAGCTCGTTCAATAGCGTCGCGAGGCGCGATGTGTATCCCGGCACCGATCTCGCGGCGCCAATGAGGGCGGCTCCGCGCGAGAGCGCTGTCGCGCGCGCCGACTCTCCGAGGCGCAAGAGCGGCGCCGGGATCGCGAGTACCCGCACGTCCGCGCCCGCCGCCCGCAGGCGGGACGGAAAAGGGCCTTCGCGCGGGACGATCGCCGTCAGACGCCAGTCGCCTTGCAGCCGCCGAAGTCCGCGCACCAGCTCCAGAAGCACGGTTTCGGATCCCCCCAGCTCCGACGACACGCTCAAAAAGACAATATGCAACTGATTGCCGTCAGCGGCGCGCGATGAGCACGACATTGTCCGACAGGCGCCGGGGCGCCAGATCCGCAACCACCCGGGGATAGTGGCGGCCCGTCAGCGGCACGCGGCCTTGTTGCGTGAACTCGACGGCGACGTCGCGTAGTCCGGACTCCGACGCGATTCGCCGTAAATCGACTTCGAGCAGCGCCGTGCGATGCGCCGGGTACTCGGAATCCTGAAAAGCCGAGTGGCGGCTTTTGAACGCGAGCGTTAGGAGACTGAGCGCGCTCAGCTGGTTCGGCGTCGTGACGACGACCCAGCCGCCGGGACGCGTGATGCGGACGAGCTCGCGGACGAACGCGCGAGGATTCTCGAGATGTTCGATCACTTCGAGCGCCGTCGTGACATCGGCCGACGCCGCCGCAATCGGAAACGGCGTCTGATCGAGATCGGCGGCGACGAATTCGAGGTCGTCCGGCAATCCGTCGTAGCGCACGGCGTCGAGGCCGATCCCCCGCGAAAAGCGGCCAGCCGCCGCGCGCCAGAGGTCTCCAGTGCCGCAGCCCACGTCCGCGAGCGTGCCGGCCGCGGATCTGATGTCGAGCAGCCGCACGACGGTCGAGACGATCGCGCCGGCGCCGCGGCCGAGGCTCAGCCGCGCGCGCGCGGCAACCTCGCCGGAGACGGCGCTCAGGCGGCCATCCCCGCCGCGCCGAGGATCGCTGCCTCGAGCTGCGCGATCCGCGCGGCTGGCTCACAGAGCGCGCACGCTCGGGCCGGGCCGGCGGCGCCGAGTCGCGCG
>JBOGIZ010000153.1:0-5343 GCA_050747805.1 Vicinamibacterales bacterium
GGGTGTACCACGCGCCAAGTTCCGGGGCCCCGCGCTTCCGCCGACAAGTCGCCGGCGGAGCGTTCTGCCGGCGCGCGAAGCGGGATTTCGGAGCGAAACGCTCCGGCCACGCCGCGCCAACCATGGACTTCTCAACTTCCAACTGGCCAACTACACAAGGCGACCGTTTTCGTCGATGTCCGAAGGACGTTCGCATCTTGAGGAGTCGCGAGTTGGCAGTTGGAAATTGAAGTGTCTCGTAATCGCCAACCGCTTCGCGAGCGAGCGCCGCGAGCGAGGCTATGTCTGACTTCGACGTCGTCGTCGTCGGGGCCGGAGTGGCCGGTCTGTCCGCGGCGTCGGCGCTGGCGGAGCGGGGCAGACGTGTGCTCGTGCTCGAGGCGCGCGGCGGGCTGGGCGGCCGCGCGACCGCGTTCGTCGACCGCGAGACCGGCGAGCTTGTCGACAACGGCCAGCATGTCCTATTTGGCTGCTACCGCGAGACGTTCAGGCTTCTTCGGCGGGTCGGCGCCGAAGGAAACGTTACGATTCAGCCGCGGCTGCGCGTGCCGTTCATCGACGGGGAAGGCTGCATCTCGGTGCTGCGGTGTCCGGCGCTTCCCGCACCGCTGCACTTAGTGGCCGGTGTGCTCCGGTGGGACGCGCTCGATTGGCGGGAACGCCTGAGCGTGCTGCGCGTGGCGCGGCCGATTCTTCGCGCCACGGACGGATCCAGGAGGCCGCGCCGCCTGGCGCACTCCGTGGATACGGCGGATGACACCGTGGCCCGGTGGCTCACGCGGCACGGCCAGGCGGGCCGTCTCCGAGAATGGCTGTGGGAGCCGCTCGCGGTCGCGGCGTTGAATCAGCCGGCCGCGGAGGCGGCCGCCGCGCCGTTTCTCCGCGTCCTCCACGAGATGTTTTCCGCCGAGCGATCCGCGGCGTCGCTCGTTCTGCCGAACACGCCGCTGCACGAGATGTATGCGATTCCGGCGAAGCGGTACTTGGAGGCGCACGGAGGAGAAGTCAGAACGAACGCGCTGGCGAGGGTCCGGATCGAGAACGGCTGCGTCGCCGGAGTCGAGGTCCGCGGCGCGGCGATCGCCGCCGCTCAGGTCATCGCGGCGGTCCCGTGGTTCGGCCTCGAGCCGCTGTTCGTGGGCAGCACGGATCCGCTCCGCGAACTCCTCGCCGCCGCGGCGCGCACCGCGGCGAAGCCGATCGTGACGATCAATCTGTGGTACGACCGTCCGGTGATGGACGAGCCCTTCGTCGGCTTGCCCGGGCGCTCGATGCAGTGGGTGTTCGACAAGCGGCACGCGTTTGGTGCCCGCGCGTCGCACCTCTCGCTCGTCGCGAGCGCTGCCGACGCGCTTGCCGACCGCGAATCGGCAAACCTCATCGCCGCGGCCGTGCACGAAGTTGCCGGCGCGCTGCCCGCAGCGCGAAGCGCGGTCCTCCGCCGCGCGACGGTCGTCAGAGAGAAGCGTGCGACGTTTTCGCTGGCGCCCGGCCAGCCGCCGCGTCCGGGAGTCGTGACGTCGGTCCTCGGCCTTTTTCTCGCCAGTGACTGGATCGACACCGGCCTTCCGGGCACAATCGAAAGCGCGGCCGTCGCGGGCCACCGCGCCGCGGAGGCCGCGCTGGCAAGTCGCCCATGCAATCAATAGTCGTCCATTACCAGGAAATCGCGCTGAAGGGCAACAATCGCCCCTGGTTCGTCGCCCGCCTCGTCCGCAACATGCGCGCGGCCACGCGCGATCTCGACGTGCGGGAGATCCGCGTGCTGATGGGACGGATCGAGGTCGTGCTTGGGGACGGCGCCACATGGGAGGCGGCGCGTGCGCGTCTCTCAAGCGTCTTCGGCATCGGCAACTTTGCGCCCGCGGGGCGTGCTCCGCTGAATGTCGACGCGATCGCGGCGGCAATCCTCGGCGATCTCGGTCCAGACAATCCGCGCAGCTTTCGCGTGTCCGCCCGCCGGGCCGACAAGCGGTTCCTGCTCACGTCTCCGCAAATCGAGCGCGAGGTCGGCGGCCGGATCAAAGAGGCGCGCGGGTGGCACGTCGATCTCGGCGACCCGGAGCTGACGATTCATGTGGAGGCGCTCACGAACGACGCCTTTTATTCTTTCGGAAAGCAGCGCGGACCCGGCGGCCTTCCCGTCGGTACGAGCGGCCGCGTCGCGTGCCTGCTGTCGGGGGGCATCGACTCTCCGGTTGCGGCCTGGCGCATGATGCGCCGCGGCTGCCGTGTCGTCTTCATCCATTTCCACAGCTACCCGATATTGTCGAAGGCGTCACAGGACAAGGCGCGCGAACTGGCGCAGTTGCTCACGCGCTTTCAGTTCGATTCACGCCTGCTGCTCGTGCCCTTCGGCGAACTGCAGCAGCGGGTCGTCCTCGCGGTGTCGCCGCCGCTGCGCGTCGTGGTCTATCGGCGTCTGATGTTGCGGATCGCCGAGCGGCTCGCGCGGACGCATCGCGCGCAGGCGCTCGTCACGGGCGAGGTCGTCGGGCAGGTCGCGTCGCAGACGCTTGAAAACATGTCGACGATCGGGAGCGCCGTCTCGATGCCGGTGCTGCGCCCGCTCGTCGGCATGGATAAAGAGGAGATTACCGAAGCGGCCGAGCGGCTCGGGACGTACCCGATTTCAATCATTCCGGATCAGGATTGCTGCACGCTCTTTACGCCGCGTCATCCGGCCACGAAGGCCCGCCCGATCGATGTCGAGCGCGCGGAGGCGGCGCTCCCCATCGACGACATGATCGCGCAGGCGGCCGAGTCCGCGGTACTCGAGACCTTTCGATTTCCCAACGGACGAGAACGAGCCCTCGCGAGCGAGGCGCACGATCGCCGCGAGCCCGCGTAGCGCCGAGCGACGTGCGCATGTAAAATGCGCATGTGAGCATCACTGCAGGCAAGCTGGCGGGACTGAAGGCGGTGTCCGACGCGCGGGGCGTGATTGCCGCCGCGGCAATGGACCAGCGCGGCTCCCTTCAGAAGGCGCTCGCCAAGGAGCGTGGCGGCGCCGTTGGCGACCGCGAGATGGAAGAATTCAAGACGCTCGTCACGGAAGTGCTGACGCCACACGCGAGCGCCATTCTGCTGGATCCCGAGTGGGGAATTCCCGCGAGCAAGCACCGGGCGAAGAACGCCGGCCTGCTGATGGCCTACGAGAAGACCGGCTACGACAAGACCGGCCCGGGCCGCCTTCCCGACCTGCTCGACGACTGGTCCGTGCGGCGCATCAAGGAAGCGGGCGCCGACTGCCTCAAGATTCTGCTGTACTACACGCCGGACGATCCCAAGGAGATCAACAACAGAAAGCACGCGTGGGTCGAGCGCATCGGCGACGAGTGCCGCGGCAACGACATTCCCTTCTTCCTGGAGTGCGTTGGATACGATGAGGGCGCCGACGAGAAAGGCGCCGCCTTCGCCAGCAAGAAGCCGGACGTTGTCACGGGAAGCATGCGCGAGTTCACGAAGGATCGCTACGGCGTCGACGTGATGAAGGTCGAAGTTCCCGTGAACCTGAAGTTCGTCGAAGGGACGCGGTCGTTCGGCGGAACGCGCGCCTACACGCGGCAGCAGGCGATGGACGCGTTCAGGAAGGCGGCCGACGTCGCCACAAAACCGTTCATCTATCTCTCGGCCGGCGTCAGCAACTCTGAGTTCACCGAATCGCTCGAGGTCGCCGCGGAAGCCGGGACGCGGTTCTCGGGTGTGCTCTGCGGGCGCGCGACCTGGAAAGACGGCATTCCGATCTACGCGAAGCAGGGCGCCGACGCCTTCCGCTCATGGCTGCAGAACGAGGGCGTGCGCAACATCGACAACGTCAACGCCCACCTGAAGCCGGCGCGCCCGTGGTTCGAGTTCTACGGCGCAAAATCCGCCGACGACCTCGCCCGCCGCTGACCGATGTCGATCCTGAAGGTTGCGCACATGGGCCATCCCGTCCTGCGCACGCCTACGAAGCCGCTCGATCCGGCGCTCATCCGATCGGATGCCGTCCAGCAGCTCATCGATGACCTGTTCCAGACGATGCGCGAGTACCAGGGCGTTGGGCTGGCGGCGCCGCAGGTGCACGCCAGCGTACGGCTGTTCGTCGCCGGATTCCCGACCAGCGATCGCGAAGACGAAGACGATGAGAGCCGCGTGCCGATGATGACGATCATCAATCCTGAAATCACGGTGGTCGGCGAGGGCGTGCAGGAAGACTGGGAAGGCTGTCTCAGCATCCCCGACATCCGCGGGCGCGTTCCGCGCGCGACGGAGATCGAAGTGCGCGCCTACGATCGCCGAGGGCGGCGATTCGAGATGACGGCGCGCGGATTCACCGCTCGCGTGATCCAGCACGAGACCGACCATCTAGATGGTGTGCTGTTTTTCGATCGCATGCGGTCGTTCGAAACGCTGACCTTCATCGAAGAGTACGGACGCTATTGGAACAGCCGGGACGTGCCGGAGGAGTAGGTGCCAGTGGCCGGTCTCCAGTTGCCGGTTGCCAGTCGCCGGTTTCCGGTTGCCGGTTTCCAGTTCACGGGCTTTAACCTCCAACCTCCAACCTCCAACCTCCAACCTCCACTACGGCGACCGCCGCTTTTCCAGCTCGCGCTCCGACTTCAGCCGCTCGAGTTCGACAGCCGAATGATCGGCGAATTTCATCGCGGCGGCGACGAGGTGATGACCGGCCTGGTCATCGATGAGCGCGTGCATGCGCTGGCAGACGCGGCGGTACGCCGGATGTCCCTGCGGCGCGGTGCGGAGCTCGATCATGTGCATCGCCTCGCGGGCGTTCATGTCGACCGAGAAACGGACGCGGTAGGCCATCGCGACGGCGTACGGCGCGGCGTCGTGCAGACCCGCGTCGCGGATCGCTTCATAGAGTTCTGCCGATGCGTCCATCACGCGCGTGAACGGATCGAGCGCGCCGGCGTCGCGAATGGCGTCGGGCTCCACGTAGCCATGACGCGCGGAAAGCCGCTGCCATTCGATCGTGAGCATGCGATGCCGCTGCAGGTCGCGAAACGCCCCATAGTCGGACAGCACGTCGAACCGATACGCCGTTCGCTCGAAGGCGCGTCCGGGCTTGTGGCGGCGGTTCGTCCGATCGCCGGCGTACGCCTGCAGCAGCGCTGCGCGCTGCTCGACGCTCAGACGCCGGGCGATCGCGATCAGCTGGTCGTCAGGAAGATCCGAGTACGGATAGAGTGCGGCCGCCGCGATTTTGATTTCCGCGTCCGGGTCGAATTCGATGAGGGTCACTTCGTCGCGCGTCTCCGGCGGGACGCCGTCGAGGATCGCTGACGCCATCGCGCCGGCGGCATCCCGGGCGCCGGCCAGGTAGCGGCTCCATCGAAC
>JBOGIZ010000154.1:0-7120 GCA_050747805.1 Vicinamibacterales bacterium
GTATCCGTCGTAGACCCCTCCAAAGTCCAGCACGGTGGCATCGCCGTCCTGAAGCGGCCGGTCCCCCGGCCGGGCGTGCGGCAGCGCGCTGTTCGGCCCCGCCGCGGCGATGGTCTCGAAGGCGGGCCGCGAAAAGCCCGAGGCCCGCATGGCGGACTCGATGTCGTCGGCCACCTCGCGCTCGGTGCGTCCGGGCCGCGCCCACTCCGACAGCCGTGCGGCGATCGCCGCGAGCCGCCGTCCGCCCTCGCGGAGCGCGGCAATTTCCTCCGCGTCCTTGACCATCCGTGCGCGCTCGACGACGCGCTCCGTCGGAACGAGCGTGGGTGCCGGCTCGTGCGAGTCGAGCGGCATGGGCGCCTTTGCCGCGAGTGCGCTCGAAATGGCATTGAACCGCGCGACCGGCAGATAGGCGGCCTCGATGCCGGCGTGACGCGCTCCGGCGCGCCTCAGCAGCTCGACAATCGCCTCGTCGTACGATCGCTCGAACGTCTCGACGCGAAAGAGTCCGCCGAAGGGTTCCGCGAGCGCGCGGGCGAACGTGACGTAGCGAAAATCCACAATCAGCGCGCAGTCGCCTGGAAGGAGCACCACGGCACCGGCCGAGCCGGTGAAGCCGGTCAGGTATCGAATGTTCGGCAGATGCGTGACGACGAGGGCGTCAATCTCGGCGTCGTGCGTGAAAGTTCTGACCCGCGCGAGCCGCGCGGCCATCGTGTCGGCGGCGACGCGCATCAGCGGAGCGCGCTCGTCTGTGACGCGGCCGTCCGTGCGTGCTGAACGGCCGTCAGGAAGCGCTCGAGCCTCGCGAGTCTGGGATCGGCCTCGAACTCGTCCTCGGAGTGAGCGGGTGGCGCATCGATCTCGGGAGCAGCGATCGATCCCGTGTCCGCGGCGGGCTCGTTGGTTTCCTGTTCGACGCTCGCGCGGGCAGCCGTCGTCATATTGAGCGCCGGCATCTCGAGCGCCGGCGTCCGGTACGCCTCGTCGAGGGCCGGACCGGCGACGTCGACCGATGCGCGATCGCGCGATTCAGCGGCTAGATTGATGTCCAGATCGAACTCGACGGCATCTCCGGACGAGACGTCAGCGATCCGGGTCTGGGCCGCGTCGAGACTCGCGGTGCCTGCCGCATCAGCAATGGGCGGCGACGGTTCAGGCGCTTGCGGCAATTGCACGATCGGGGTTTCGCGGGCGTCTGCCGGTTCCGCCTTGGGTTCTGGTTCAGGCGGCGGAGGGGGCGTCGGAGGCACCGGCATCGGCGCCGCCGCGAGCGCGGCAAGATCGGGATGCATCTCCGTCGAATGACCGAGCCGATCGTGGATTTGCGCGAGGCCGCGAATGGCCGCCAGATTTTCGGGCGCGGATTTGAGGACGGTTTCGAGCTCCGCTCGCGCGCCGTCGAAGTCTCCGACTTCGATCAGCGCGCGGCCGAGCGTCACGCGGGCCGAGAGGTAGGCCGGATGCCGCTGCAGACCCTGGCGGCAGGCTTCAATGGCCTCTTCATGGCGCCCCATCCGCCGGTATTCCTCGGCGAGCGCCGCGAACGCGATCGACGCCGGGTCCAACTCGACCCGGCGCCGCAACTCCTCTACGCGAGGATTCTCTGGCATTCAATTACGAATGTATCACTTGCGCGTTATTGGACGACGACGCTCTGCGTTACGCTGTTTGTCCTCCCCTGGCTGTCCGTGACTGTGAGTGTCACGCTGTACGTGCCAGCCACAAGATAGGTATGGCTAGTCGACGAGTTACCGGTCGACGTGCTGTTACCGTCGCCAAAAATCCACGCATAGTTAGTAATGGTCCGTCCTTGCGCGGCCGACGATCCAGAGGCATCAAGGGTCGCAGGGCTGCCGTGCGTCGGCGACGATGGATTGACGATGAACGACGCGGTCGGGTCGCCATTCCCGACCGTGATGGACTGCGTGCTGGACCCTGTCAGACCGGCACTATCTGTGACCGTCAGTTTCACGACGTACGTCCCTGCCGCAGCGAATGCATGCGTCGTCGTAGCGCCACTTCCGGGCGCACTTCCGTCTCCCCACGCCCACGCGTAGCTGGAGATCGTCTTCCCCGAGGTAGCAGTTGACGCTGTCCCGTCGAAGTTGACCTGCACGCCAAAGATGGGCTGTGTCGGCGAGAACGTGAATACTGCCGTCGGGTTTCCGTTCGAGACGTTCACTGCGTGCGTGACGCTCCCCGTCTGCCCGACGCTGTCGGTAACGGTCAGGATGACGTTGTAGGTCCCGGCGGTCGAGTACGAGTGTGTCGCCTGTACCCCTGCGGCCGTTGCGCCGTCGTCGAAATTCCACGAGTAGCTCACAATCGAACGTCCAGTCTCCGCTTGCGACGACGACGCGTCAAACGCGACTGATTGAGCGGTTCTCGGAGAACTCGGCGCAAACGTGAATGCCGCCGCCGGTGCTCCCAGGCCGACGCTCACTCTTTGTGACGTAAGCGTCGATTTGCGCCCTAGGTCATCGGTGACCTTCAGCGTCACCGTGTACGTCCCCGCCTGCGGGTAGCTGTGCGTCGCCAGGGCATCCGATCCGAGCGTGCCGTCGCCAAAGTTCCACGCAAACACGGTGATCGTGTGGCCGGCCGCAGCCTGCGACGCCGATGCGTTGAAGTTGATCGCCTGGTTCACGTTCGGCGACGCCGGCGAGAAGTTGAAGGTTGCCGTCGGGACCTGACCCTGTCCGACGGTCACGCTGTGGGTAACAAAGGCCGTGTCGCCCTGCACATCGCTGATCGCCAGCGTGACGGGGAACGTGCCCAGCGCGCTAAACGTATGCGTGGCGGTTTGGCAGGTCGCCGAGCCGCCGTCGCCGAAGTTCCAATTGAATTGCGCAACTTGATTGATCGCGTTGTTACCTTTGGAGTCCACGACGGTCGCCGAGAATACGACGGCGCCCCCGATCGTGGGCGTCGGGGCGGTGAAGTCCGGCACGAGCGAGCTCGGCGGCGCGCCGATCACTCCCTGCGGCACCAATTCAATCTGCGCAACCCGCGCTACGGCGTCGCCGAAGTCCGATCCCGCAGGAGTGGCACCAATTTCAACGATGGTCGTGCCCGTGCCGGCCGTGCCAATGCCTGGACAGATCGACGTGCCATTGCCGCCGACCGGACATGGCGCTCGAAAAGTGGCCGTCGCCTGGCCGCTGCTATTGGTGACGACGTTCAGGGCAGACAGCGTGCCCAGCGCACCCGTCACCTGACCGCTCTGATCGCGCAAGTCGAGCGTGATTGACACGTTCGACGCGGGCTGGCCGTTCGCATTGATCGCCGCCACCGTGACCAGCGCCTGCGACACGCCGTCGCGCGTGAGCGCGTCCGGGCTGACCGCGATCGTAATGGTCGTGCCGAGTCCCGACGGACCCGTCAGCGCGGGCACTTCAGTCTTGTGTGCGGTACACGCCGCAGCGAGCACCATCGCCGCGAGCGCCGCCGTCAGAGGGAAATATGCTTTAGCCATGATCCTGTATCCGTCGACTAGCTCGAGAAATTGGCGAAGGTAATTTCGATGCTTCCAGACACGCTCACGTCGCGTCCGACCTGGTCGTGACCATAGAAAGTCACCGTGGCGAGCACCGTCATTGGAATGTTGTTCCCGACCATCGCCGCGAGCGGCGCCTCTTCCTTCGCCTGTACCCGGACGAGCGTGAACCCCACTGACGTGCTGCCTGAGACCGTCGCTGTCAGCTCGCTGTCGAACGAGTACGGCACGTCAACCCCTTGCACGTTGTGCCCATCGGTCCGCGTGTAGTCCACGTGGTATTGCGTCAGTGTGATGTCGTTGGCAATCGTCGGCGTCGTCGGCGACGTCTGTGATCCGGGATCCTTCAGGGCGAGCTGGAATGCCGCCTGTCCCTCGTCCTGGACCGGGAAGACCGGCGGCGTGGTCGTGCCGCACTGAACGTCGGAGTCCAGGACGCTGCCGGACCCGGCACCGCCTGAAGCGCCGCAGCCGTTCGAGCCAGTGAGGGACGTGATGATCAGATACGACGCCGCCTGACCCTCACGCGTCTGCGCGCAGCCGGAGAGCACGATGGCGGTCGCGGCGCCGAGCAGAACGGCAATCCCCGCCTTCGCGGTCGATCCCCAGACGGCCTTCCGCCGCACGCGTGCGATTCGAGATTCGGGACTCATATAGTGTGACCTTCGTTCGTCGTCATCGCCGTTTGTTCGTCGTATGCCATGTTCGACATCGTCATGATCAACCGCGGCTACCCGCGCAATATTTTCGGCGTGATGAAGATGAGCAGCTCGTTGCTCGAATCGTTCGACGTGCTGCTCTGGAACAGCCACCTGAGAATCGGCACCCGGTACAGCGCCGGCGTGTGGTCGTCGGTGGTTTGTTGCTGGCTGACAAAGATGCCGCCGATGACCGTCGTCGCGCCGTCGTCGACCTGGACGGTCGTCTGCGCGCGCTGGGTGTTGATCGGCGGAATGCCGTTGACTTCGTTCGAGAAATCCGGCGTTTCGTTCGCGACCTGGATATTCATGATGACAGTGTTCGCGGCGGTGATCTGCGGCGTCACGTCGAGCTTCAGCGTCGCGTCGCGGAAGCTGACCGCGACGGTGTTGTTCGCCACGGTCTGAATCGGAATCTCGATGCCCTGCGCGATTTCGGCCGGCTGGTTATTTTGCGTCGTCAGGCGCGGCGTCGAGAGAATTCGCCCCTTGCCGGTGTTCTCGAGCGCGCTCAGCGCGACGTCGAGGTTGAAGGCGCCGCTGATCGAACCCAGGGCGATGCCGATCGCCGACGTCGCGCCGGCGGCCGGAAGGTTCACCACCGTGGCCGTATTCTGCGTCTGTGTGCCGCCACGCGGATCGTTGGGACCGACCGTGCCGCCCGAGCCCGCGCCGGTCTGCGTGCCGACCGCGCCGCCCACCGAGACGTTGTTCGGGAACGTCAACGGCAGCGTGTTGCCGATCGCCTGTGTCGCGCGGCCGTTGAGACCCCACTGGACGCCCAGCGCGCGCGCGAACTGGCGGGTCGTCTGGACGATGCGCGCTTCGACGTCGACCTGCGGCTGCGGCTTGTCGAGCGTCGCGATGAGCGAGGCCGCGGTCTGCAAATGATCCGGCAGGTCCATCACGATCAGCGTGTTGGTCCGCGCGTCGGTCTGGATCTGCCCGCGCGCGGACAGCGCCGACTTCACCAGGAGAGGCGCCAGCGTGTCCGCCTTCGCGTAGCTGAGCGGAAACGTCTTGACGATCAGTTCGCCGGCGAGCTGCTTGGCTTCGTTGAGTTTCTGCGTCTGGGCCTGTTCGTCGGCAAGCACCGCGAGCGGCGCGATGCGAATGATGTTGCCGTCGACGGTGTAGCCGAGCTTGTTCGCGCGCAGGATCTGATCGAGCGCCTGGTCCCACGGCACGTCGGTCAGGAGGACGTTGACGCGCCCCTGCACCGTCGGGTCGATGATCATGTTGAGACCGCTCTCCTGCGCGAACACGCGCAGCACGGAGCGGAGATCCGTGTCCTCGAAGTCGAAACTGATTGGATGTCCCGTGTACTTCGTGGCGCCGCTGCCGGGCACGGGCGCACTCATCGTCGGCTGTCCGGGCCGCTGCGGCGGCGTCGACTGGCTCGCGCCTGGCGTTGGAACCGGCGGTTGCGGCCCGGCACTTGTCGAAGGAGCCTGCACGGCGCCTGTCGACGGCGTCTGGGTCATCGCGGCCGTGGCGACGCGTGCCGCCGAGGACGTCGGGGGCAGGACCCGCACATTGCTCTGAATCGGCGCGCCGTCCGGACCGAGCAGCGCATCGATCGGATCGTGCGGCGTCAGCGATGCGCCGTTCGAGAGCGCTTGTGCCAGCGAGATCGGCGCATCGTCGTCGTTGGCCGACGCTCGCGTGGTCGGCGGCGCGACGAGCACCGCGGCACCCGGCTGCGCGCCCTCGAACACCAGCGCGAGATCGCGGCCGTCCGCGCCCGTGCGCTCGACGTGGTACGTCGTCTTCGGAGCGATCTCCATCACGACGCGCGTCACGAGCGGATCGTGGCTGTTCAGCGCCACACGGACTTTCTTGACAAACGCGCTGTCGACCGAGACCTGGGCCGGCGCGCGCGAAGACACGTCAGGAAAATCGAGCACGAGCCGCCGCGGCGCGTCTGACTCGGTGAGCGATGCGGGGTTGAGCCGGCCGTTGCCGCTCAGCACGACCGTCGTGGAGGTGCGCGTGTTGGACGCGTGCACTTTCTCGATGAACGTGGCCGCTGCGGTCGTGATGACGGGTGACGCTGCCGGAAGAACGAGCGCCGCGTGTGCCGCAGAGTTTTTGTCGACCGGCTGGCCCTCGAGGTCGAGACGAATGACATTGCGGTCGCTGTGCACGCTGTACTGCACCGGGGCCACGAGCGCCACGCGGACACGCGCGAGGCTGCCGCCATCGATCGCCGTGGCTTGTTCGAGGCTGACGCTTTTGATCGGGCCGGTCGGCGCCACGTTCGTGGCGGACTCGCCTAGCGTCGCGTTGCGAAGATCGACAAGCAGCGTGAGCGGATCCGGACGGCTGATGGCGTACGCCGCCGGACCGGTCGCCTGGATCACGAGGGCCGCGGTGCGGCCCGTGGCCTGGGCGGAGACGCCGACGAGGCGAATGACCTCCGGCGCCGGGGACGCCGTGAGCACGAGGCCGCCGCCCGAAATCGCCGCCACCGCGCACGCGGCTATGAGCATCAGCCGCGTGGGCCGCGGGCCCCGCTCATTCTGTTTCGCGCGCGCGGTGCCGCTCGCTCTACTCCGTTTGCGTGTTGTCTTCATATCGCCTTTATGAGCCCTGCGGCCGAATCGACTTCCTGACCTCGCGCTGCTTGACGAGCGAGAGGGGATCGTTCACGTCCTGCGAGAACACGACTTCGTTCGGCGTCACGGTTTTCACCGTGCCGTCGAGCATCTTGGCGCCCGCCTGCACGATGTAGGTCTTGCCGTCGGGCGCCTGGAGGAGCGCGAGATTGTCTTTGCTCGACTTGAACATGCCTTTGACGGTCACTTCGTTGATGAGCACGCCCGCCAGGCCCGCGGGCCGATTGGTGGTCGACGCGCTCACATCGCCGCCGCGGCCGATCAGGCTCACGAACGGATCGCGGCGACCGGCTGGGTCGTACGTG
>JBOGIZ010000155.1:0-3205 GCA_050747805.1 Vicinamibacterales bacterium
CGCGTGTTGATCCTCGACGAGGCCACGTCGAGCGTCGACACCGAAACCGAATTGCTCATCAGCGATGCGCTGCGCGTGCTGATGGCCGGCCGGACGACGATCGCGATCGCGCACCGGCTCTCGACGATTCAGGACATGGACAAGATTCTGGTGCTGCACAAAGGCCAGCTGCGCGAATCAGGAACGCACCAGGAACTGCTGGCCGAGCGCGGCCTGTACTATCGCTTATACCAGCTGCAATACAGAGAACAAGAATCAAACTCCAACGGCCAACTTCCAACGACGCAAGAAGTTCCAATCGAAGAGAGTACCTCTCGTCCCTGACGGCCGTGACGACGGCAGGAGTCAATCTCCAAGAGGCCAACTCCCAACTCCTCAAGCAGTCCCAATCGAGGAAGCGACGTCCCCTCGGCTGACGCCTTGAGTCATTGGGAGTTGCGATCTTGGGAATTGACCGCCCGACCGCTAGCGGATGTCGATCGGCCGCGACGGGAGCGGCGCGGAGAGGCCGCGCTCGGCTTCTCGACGGCGGAACAGGCGATCGACGAGCGTGGGCGTGCTGGCCTGCGGGTTCCACCCAAGGCGCAGCACGTTGAGGACGATGTCGCGGTGGCCAAGGGAGAGCGCCTCGTTGCAGCTCCACATGTAGATGTCGATATGACGCCCCTGGACCGATGGTCCGGTATCCATGATCGTGTAGATGCCGTTATAACGCTCGCCGAGCCTGTCGATCTGGATCACCGAACCGACCGGCAGCAACGTGGGATCGGCGGCCGCGATGCCGGTTCGGACGTTCACGCCGGAGGCGGTCGTCGTTCCCTTGCAGTAGGCCGTGGCGGTGAACTTCAGACGGGCGGCGGACGGGGTTCCCGGGATCAGCTCGTCGGCTTCCAACTGCTGAAAGACGAGACGATCGACATACTTCGAGTCCATCGCCGTGGCCGTAAACAGGCCGACGAACGCGGCCGCCACTGTCGTGGTTGCCGCCATCTTGCGTCCGATGGACCGCGAGATCAGGATCATGGCCGACGACAGCAGGGCTGCCTGACTCCACTATAAGGAGCCTTACCCGCTCAGTCAAAGGCCCAAACGCTCGGTCTCCAGAATTGTAAGTTATTGATTCTTAGGCGTTTGGTGCTGCGCAATGTGCCGGCGATGGGTCCTGACTGTTGTCAGCGCGAGCCAGTACGCGATAACCGCCAAGAGGGCAGCCCCCAGAATGGAGCCCAGGGCGTACGCCTGGGCGAGAGGGGCCAGCACATGGGCCAGCCGACGAAGGTCGGTCCATGAGCCGTCGGCCAAGGCGGAGGTCAGCTGGTGCAGCAGCCGCGGTTTGATCGGCACGCGAAGAATCGCGGCACCCGCCGCCGTCGTGAGGGTGTAATACGCCGGCAGGACCCAGGGCAGGTTTGAATAGACCCCGAGGAGCACCGCGACGCGGTTCAGATTAAGCGCGAACGCGAGCACGACGCCAAGCAGCGTGTGGAGGCCGAGGAGCGGCGAAAACCCGATGAGCACTCCAAGCGCGAACGCGGCGGCGGTGCGTTCCGGCGTGTCGTGGGTGTGCAGGAGCTGTTCGAGCCGGCGGCGGCCTTTCGCGGTCAGGATGTTCATGCGTCAGAAATGCGTGAACCCTTCGGGCCATGGCTCCGCCCGGCCGTCGCGCACGAGGACGATGTCGGGATCCTTGGTGACTTCACCGATGCGCGTCACCGGGACCCCTCGCGCCTGCCGGATGACCGTGGCGAGACGTCCGCGCGATCGGCGCGGCACGGTGAAGACAAGTTCGTAGTCATCGCCTCCCGCGATCGCGCGGCACACGGCATCGCCGTCCTGCTGTTCGAACCACCGCCGCGCACCGGCATCGATGGGCACCGCGGCCGCGTCGATGACGGCGCCGACCCCCGACGCGCCGCAGATCTGGCGGACGCCGTCGGCGAGTCCGTCGCTCAGATCCATGCACGCGCTCGCCGCTCGATTGCGTCCGATGAGCATGCCGAGACGCACTCTCGGAACTGGCCGGATGTACCGGGCGACGGACATCTCCATCTCGCCCGCCACCGCCGTTCGACCGTCAGGGGCGTTCGCCGGCGTACCTTGGCCCTGCACCTCCCTGAGATACGCGAGACCGGCGCTCGCGGTGCCCACCGATCCGCTGAGGTAAATCTGGTCGCCGGGGCGCGCGCCGCCGCGCTGCAGCACGCGGCGCGGACGCACGAAGCCGACGAGCGTGACGTCCACGATCAGCGGTCCAGGGGAGCGCGACAGATTCCCGCCGGCCAGCGCCACGCGCGCCTCGCTCGCGAGCCCGAGAAAGCCGTCGAGCAGGGCATGAAGCTCGGCGTCGACGGCCGTCTCCCGGAGCGCGATCGACAGCAGCGCGAGCCGCGGCGTGGCCCCCATCGCGGCGATGTCCGACAGATTGACGGCGAGCGCTTTCCAGCCCACGTCCGCGAGCGTACTGAACCGGCGGTCGAAGTGGACGCCTTCGATGACCGCGTCGGTCGTGAACACTTCGAGCGCGCCGCGTTCGGGAACCGCCACCGCCGCATCGTCTCCGATGCCGACGGGCAGCCACGACGGATCCGCGCCGGCCCGGGTCCGGATCGCCGCGACGAGCCGCCGCTCTCGGGTGGGATTAGCGGGCGTATTCAACAGCCCGCGTTTCACGAATGACGGTGACTTTAATCTGGCCCGGGTACTCGAGCTCGTTCTCGATGCGCCGTGCGATGTCCTTGGAGAGCCACACCGTCTCCTCGTCCGAGACGTGGTCGCTTTCGACGACGATGCGGATTTCGCGGCCGGCCTGGAGAGCGAAGGCCCTGGAGACGCCCTGGAAGGAGTCGGCGATACTTTCGAGCTTCTCGAGCCGTTTCACGTACGACTCGAGGATGTCGCGCCGCGCGCCCGGCCGCGCGGCCGAGATGGCGTCGGCGGCCTGAACGATCATCGCTTCGAGCGAGGGCCAGTCGATGTCCATGTGATGCGCCGCGACGGCCTGCAGCACGGGCTCGCTTTCGCCGTGCTTTCGCAGGAAATCGAGGCCGAGCTCGAGATGCGTGCCCTGCAGATCGCGATCGATGGCCTTGCCGATGTCGTGCAGGAATGCGGCGCGCGCGGCGACGCTGCCGTTCAGCCCGAGTTCCTTGGCCATGATGCCGGCGAGGAATGCGACCTCGCGCGAGTGGTTGAGCACGTTCTGTCC
>JBOGIZ010000156.1:0-3594 GCA_050747805.1 Vicinamibacterales bacterium
CTCGCGATGCTCGCTCGCGTGATGCCCCCGATGCACGCCGCCCCTCGGACTCCCCTTGTACACGCGCTCTCGCATGTCGCTTCGCCGCCGCGCGCCGCTCAGGTGAATCGTTCCCGGCGCTCGCACATCATCCAGCGATCGCCGCACTCCTGCGAGTACAATGAAGCTCCTCTCCGGGCCGGAGTGGTGAAACTGGCAGACGCGCGGCGGTCAAAATCCAGTTCAAACCGCCGGCGGGCTTGAGATTCGTGATCCGCGGGGCACTTGTGGCCCACGGGCACGACGACGGCACGACGACGAACGTGGCTCAGTGGCGGAACTGGCAGACGCAGGAGACTCAAAATCTCCCGCCGGTCACCCGGCGTGTGGGTTCGATTCACTCCTGAGCCACCATTCGCTTGTCTCGATGGACCGTGGGTCTTGAAATAGCGAGAGGTTGGAATGCGGAGTGTGGACTTTGCCTTGCCCGGCGGCTGGCACGCCACCATCTTTCATCCGTGGGGAACGTTGGCGATAGCCCTGATCGTGCTGGTCGCCTGCGGGTTGCTGCTCAAGGGTAGTTGGGCGCTCGCGCGCCATCGGCGATAGCGTCCTCACTTGTTCACCACGAGATTCAACTTTCGATCACCGGATTGTGAACGGCACTTCCCGCCGTGCGCTGCGTCGATTGCCGAGATGCGCCTCAACGGTCAGGACGTGGGCGCCGGCCAGGACATGCTGGAGCGGCACGATCGCATCGATCGCGCCTTCGTGCCGGCCGGATTTCGCCGCGCCGCCTGAAATCGTCAGACCGCGCAGGACCACGGTGCCATCGATCGACACGGTCGCACCCGCCGTCGGATCCTTGCCGCCCCAGAACGCTCGTGCAAACACCCGCAGCGTGTCCGTTGAGCCAAACGCCCGGACGGTGGTCGGCTGAAACGGCACGAGCCCGGTACGTGCGCCGGCGCCCAGCACCGCGGTTGGTCTGACTCCAGACAGTCCAATCGCCACGCCGCTCAATCGCACGTCGCCGCTCGACGGATTTGGCACGTCGAGCGGCAGGTGCAGCGTGCCGGTTGTGCCGAGCTGACGGCTCGAGACGCCAACGCGCAGCGTCAACGGCCCGCTCGGCAGATCGATCACGTCGTCAACCGTGAGGGCGGCCGCTCCGGCCTGCGAGGACGTAGCCGAGAATCGCAGCGAACGCTGCGATTGCGCGCGAACGTGAGCGTCGGAATCGAACCCGAGCAGCCCAAGCCGAAGGTCGTCATCGATCTGCGACCGCCCTGGCGACGTCGGATACGTCAGCTCAATCGTGATGAGTACCCGCATCCCGTGCCCGCTGGCGGCAATCGGCGTCGCGACCGCGCGCAGCGGCAGGCGAGGATCGTCGACTCCGGCCGCCAGCGACGCCGCCATCGCGCGCTCGGGCGTCACGGCTTGCGCCGACGCCGGCGGCGCGTCGTAGCCGGCTCGCGCCCGCACGTGCGCGCCCGGTCGATTCACGGTGACCTTGACCTCGTGAAACGTACCGTCGCTCACGAGCGGATCGGGATAGAAGCCAAGCACGTAGTAGCTGCCGTTGTCCGCGAGGATCGTCGTCGTCGCGGTCACCTCGGCTGTGTTGAGGAATGCGCGGCCGCCCGTCTGCTCGGCGAGTACGCGCATGTCGTCCGGCGGTTGAAAGCTCACGCTCGAGGGCGGCGCGATCGCGTAGATGGGCACGTCCGCGCGACGCGAGTGGGCAATCACGTCTCTGCACATGGGACCGATGATCGGATTGCCGACCGGAACGCATCCGACCTGGCTCGCCAAGACGATGAAACGCCTCGTCTGATGCGCGGCAGCGAGGGTCTTCACCACATTGTCGAGCACGATCAGCATGCAGCGGCGAGGGCCTGCGTCGCCCCCGCAGACGGTCTGCCCGGTTGTGTGCCTGGCGACACCCGGCCTCGTCTCGCTCATGAAACCAGCCGGGGCCGCGAACATGGCCGCCGGCAGGTTATTGATCGCCCGCACGAGCCGCCCGGGATCGTTTGTAAAATCCTGGCCCAGATCCGATCGGCCGGTGTAGACCACCGCCATCTGATCGTCGGGCGACATCTTGTCGAGGAAGTTGGTCAACTCGCGCTTCCACGGGCCGATGTCCGAGACGTTGAGCGTCATGTCGAAGACGAACGCCACCGCGCGGCTCGCTTGCGGGAGCTGACCGTTCGCGCCGACATCGAACGGCGGAGGCGGTGGATCGGTGAGGCGGATCGGCCGCGCTGCCGGCGGGATTGACACGAACCGGAAATCCGCGATCGTCTGCGGCCGGCCCTGTTCGCTGAGAGTGAAATCAGCCGACGTGAGATCCGTGATGGGCCGATCGTCCTTCCCCGTGACAACGACATCGAGCGCGACGTGTTCCGTGTGGCTCCGGAACGTCGGCTGCTGGCCACCGGCGTTCTGAGCCGTCGGGATCGCTCGCAGCAGCGAGACGGCCACGATCGCGACCGCGATCCTGACGCCGACGCGCATGCGACACCTTCCCCATCCCAAATGGACACGTAGAGCTCAGCGGCTCGGCGCATTGTCAAAAAATGCCGTGCCGGCGGAGCCGCGTCAGCATCGGAAGTTCCCGGACGTTCCGCAGGTGTTCCCGCCGGCGTTGATGAAGGCGGCTGCCGGCTGCGCCAGGACGCCGCCCGAACCGACGTCGTTGTCTTGCAGCTCGTTGCTGTCTGCGGCCGCCGGATTGGTCTGAAAGTCCAGGGACATCAGGACGACCTCGAATCCGGTCGGATCGCGCAGCGTGTTGCCCGCGACGGTATTCGCCGAAAAGAGTCCGCTCGGCGCCGAACCGAATCCGAAACACAGCGGGCCGGTTCGATACGAGAATCGCACGAGCGTTGTCGCGTCTGACACGTGATTATCGGCGATCGTGTTTCCCTGCCAGTGCGTGCACCAGTAAGAGGCGATCCCCGCAGAAAGGGCGTTGTCGATCGTGTTGCTCGTAATCGTGCTATCGACCACGGCGTCTACGCCTTCGATGCCGGCGTCCCATACATTGCTGATGGCATTTCCTTGCACCGTGTCGTCGCTCTCGTTCCAGAGCAAGATGGCATCGTCAAACCCACAGACGCTGCACTGTCCGTGATAGTTGCCGTCCAGGCTACTGTCGGAGATCTGATTGTGATCGCCTCCGGCGAACGTCACAAGGGCGCCGCCCGTCACGCCGCCGACGAAGCGATCCTGCCGGATCGCGTTGTTGTGCCCGAACGCGATCGCGATCGCTCCGTTGATCGTTGAATTCGCGATCGTCATGTTCGTGACGTTCCACGGCAGGTTGACGCCTTTCATCGTGCAATTCAGGATGGAGACGCCGGATGCAATGCCCGTCGCGTCGATCGCCGCGTTGATCGTGTGGCCCTGGCAGTCGAGCGTTTCATTGCTGCCGGAGATGCTCAGGCACGCGACGTCGCTGTCGAGCGCCGTCACGCCGGGCGAGTTGACGATGCGGCACGTCGGCGGCTGAGGGGCCGCGGGCGCTGAGGGCGCGGCGGTCGCCGGTGTTGTTGGCGCAGCTGGGGACGCGCCGCTGCACGCGATTGCCGATACGCAGAGCACCGC
>JBOGIZ010000157.1:0-6119 GCA_050747805.1 Vicinamibacterales bacterium
GCCGGCTTCCACTGGCGTGAGATTGGGCCGGCGGGCCAGGGCGCCCGCATCGACGACTTCGCCGTCGATGAGAAGAACCCCTCGACCTACTACATCGGCTACGCGACGAGCGGCGTCTGGAAGACGACCAACAACGGCACGACGTTCGAGCCCATCTTCGAGACGTACGGTGCCTCGAGCATCGGCGATCTCGCGCTTGCGCCGTCCAATCCGAGCATCCTGTGGGTGGGCACGGGCGAGGCGAACAACCGTCAGACAACGACCTTCGGGAACGGCCTCTGGAAGAGCACTGACGCCGGCGCACACTTCACGCTGATGGGTTTCGCCGACTCGCAATCGATCGCTCGGATCGTCGTCAATCCGACGAATCCGGACATCGCGCTCGTGGCCGTTGCGGGCCATCTGTTCGGCCCGAGTGAGGATCGCGGCATCTTCCGCACGACCGACGGCGGCAAGACCTGGAAGAAGACGCTCTACGTCGATGCGAGCACCGGCGGCACCGATGTCATCTTCGAGCCCGGTAACCCGAAGGTCGCGTGGGCGGCCATGTACCAGCACCGCCGGCTCCCATATGGCTACGTCGGCGGCGGTCCGGGCTCGGGACTCTACAAGAGCACCGACGCTGGCGAGACCTGGACCAAGCAGACGGGCCACGGCCTCCCGCACGGTACGATGGGGCGCATCACGTTCGACATTTCGCGCTCGAACCCGAAGGTCATGTACGCCCTGATTGAAGTGGCGCAGGACAAGGAACCGCCGGGTCCGCCGCCCGCTGAACCGCAACGCGGCGGCGGCGCTGGCGGCTTCGGCGGTGGCGGTGGCGGCGGCCGTGGGGCGCAGCAGCCTCCGAACCCGCAGAGCGACGGACTCTGGAAATCAGTCGACGCCGGCAAGACCTGGGAGTTCATGAACAACGGGGCCAACCAGCGGCCGATGTACTTCAGCCAGGTACGCGTGGATCCCAACGACGCGAACACGATCTACGTGGGCGGGCTGAACGCGCTCAAGTCCACGGACGGCGGCAAGACCATGGTGTCGATCGAGGGCAACAAGGGGCACGTCGACAACCACGCGATCTGGATCGATCCGGGCAACAGTCAGCACGTGATGTACGGGAACGACGGCGGAGAGGACGTCTCGTACGACGCCGGGAAGACCTGGGAATCGGTCCGGCTGACAGGCGTAGGGCTCGCCTACCGCGCGACCGCCAACATGGATCATCCATATGAGGTCTGCGTCGGCCTCCAGGACAACGGGTCCTGGTGCGGTCCGAGCTCGATGCGGTCGCCGCAGGGCATCCGCATGTGGGACTGGATGAGCGTGGGCGGCGGCGACGGCTTCCAGAACGCGATGGATCAGGACGACCCGGCCATCTTCTACACGGAGTCCCAGAACCTCGGCATTCAGCGCTACGACGTGTCGACGGGCGAGTCACGCAGCATCAAGCCGCGCATCCCGGGCAACGGCCGCGGAGGTGGCAATTTTGGCGGCTTCGGCGGCAATGCCACCTCGAACATCGTGCCCGAGCCGGCGAAGGGCACGCCGATGGCCTTCAACTGGAACTCGCCAATCGAACTCTCGCCGTTCAACTCGAGCAAGATCTACGTGGGCGGGAAGGAGCTGTTCGTCTCGCTCAACCGCGGCGATACCTGGCGCATGAGCCAACCGCTCGCCAAGAACATCGACCTCGACAAGGAAACAGTGATGGGCATCTCGTACGGACTGCCGTCCTGCCAGGGTGGCGAAGGATCGCCGGGCGGCCAGCTCGCAGGGCCGGGCCATCCGTGCATCATCTCGAAAGGCGACGGCTTCACCGCCAATGAGTACGGAAGCCTGACCGAAATCGCTGTGTCGCCCGTGCAGGACGGCATCGTTTGGGTGGGCACCGACGACGGCAACATCCAGGTCAGCAAAGACGACGGGCACACGTGGACCGAGGTCGGGAAGAACATTCCGGGCGTCAATAACACGTACTACGTGTCTGGCCTCGAAGCCTCGCATTTCGACGCCGGCACGGCCTACGTCGCGATCGACGGTCACAGAAACGACGACCTGAAGCCGTACGTCTTCAAGACGACGGACTTCGGCCAGACGTGGACGTCGGTGTCAGGGAATCTGCCGAACGGCAATGTGAACTCGATCCGCGAAGATCCGGTGAACAGGAACCTGCTCTTCGCGCCGACCGAGTTCGGCTTCTACATCAGTCTGAACGACGGCCAGGCGTGGGACCAGTTCATGCCCGAGCTGCCGTACGGCCTCGCTGACGAGGTGATGGTCCATCCTCGCGAGCACGATTTGATCCTGGCGAGCCATGCCTACGGCGTGCGGATCCTCGATGACATCACGCCGCTCGAGGAGATGACGCCCCAGATGACGGGCAAGGATGTCGCGCTCTTCAAGCCGCGCGACGCCGTGGCCTGGAAGAACGACATCCGTCAGCGGACGGAAGTGCCCGGCTCGAAGTTCTGGGAGGGCGCGAACGCGCCGCGCGGCACGGCCATCGCCTGGCTGCTCAAGTCGAAGCCGGGCGCGGTCACGGTGAAGATCGCGGATACCGCGACCGGAGAGGCCGTCTACGAATGTAAAGGATCCACGAACCAGGGACTCAACCGGTTCCAGTGGACGCTCGAGAACAACCTCACGGTGCCCCCCGCTGGCCGCGGCGGCCGCGGCGGTGAAGGGGGCGGCCGTGGGGGCGCCGCGGCGCAAGGGCCCCGACCCGTGCCTGGTTCGCAGCCCTGCGGTGCGCCACCCGAAAACGGGCGCGGCCGCGGCGGCTTCGGTCGCGGCGGCTTCGGTGCCGGAATCCAGCCCGGTGTCTATCGCGTGACGGTCAACGTCGACGGCAAGGATGTCGAGAACCAGACCTTCAGCGTGCTCGAAGATACCTGGATGAAGTGACGTGTTGCGGTCCACCGGCGGGCGACAGCAGAATCTGCTGACGCCCGTCGGTGGATCGCGGTGACGGAGGTTGAGGGGACGGAGGGGGCGGAGAAAACGGGACGAGATCACAACGGAGGCGCGGAGTAACGGAGACGAAAACGGAGGGCTCGCGCCGACGTCCGCCGCCGGCCTCCGGCCGGGCCTGACTGACAGAAACGGGCTGAACACAAACCGCCATGGCTGGAGTGCGGCTTGTGTTCAGCCCGTTTCCGTCAGTCACCGCCGCGCGCAGCGCGGCGCGGCGGACCGTCCCGCGGAACGTCCCCAGATGTGTCGCATGTCCGATGTGCCATGCCCGCAAGACCCCGTTTCGCTCCGTTCCTCCGCGCCTCCGTTGTGATGTGGTCCCGTTCCCTCTGCCCCCTCCGTTGTCTCCGTCTCTGAAACCTCCCAAATCTCCGTCGCTCACCCGCCGGAGGCCTCCCGGAGCTTGCGGACGATTCGATCTTGAATCCAGTGCGCGTCCCACCACTCCACGGGATTCACCATCTGGCCGTTGACGAGCATCGTGAAGTGCAGATGGTCTCCGCCCGCGAGGCCGGTCTCGCCGCTGATGCCGATCTGCTGCTCTTTGTCGACCATCTGTCCGACTTTCACCAGAATCTGCGACATGTGCCCGTAGAGCGACTGCACACCCATGCCGTGGTCGATGATGACGGCGTTGCCGTAGATGCCGAGCGGCCCCGCGTGCAGCACCTTGCCGCGATTGGCTGCCACGATCGGCGAGTGCACGACGCGCGCGAGATCGAAACCGAGGTGCGTCTGGCGGTCGATCTCCTTGCCCTGATAGAAGTAGGTCCGCTGATCGGCGAACGCCGCCTCGACCGCGTTGTTCTTGAATGAATGGAACACGTCGCCGCCCCACAGCAGATCGGGCGAGGTTTGCTTCGCGTAGCTTGCGATCGTCGCCGCGTTTTTCTTCCGCAGGTCGCCGTTGATCACCAGAAACTTCTGTACGAGGTCTCCCTGCGGATTGACTTCGCTTGTCGTATCGAGAATCTGCGGCACCACGCGGTTCAGAAACGCATCGTCGATTTTGATGTTGCTCTTCTTGAAGGGCTTCGGAAACGTCAGGTGATCGAAATCGGCGCGCGCCGTGTTGCCCGCCTGGTCCTTCGCATACGCGTACATCGGGGTGTTGACGTCCTGATCCCAGAGAAGCGCGAAGAATGCGACTTTGACGGCGGGATCCGCGATGTGAATGTCAGGGATCTGCACGCCGCTCGCGGGGTAGCCGGGATAGGTGTCGTCGCCGACGCGAACGCCGGATTCAACGTCGGACGGCGTGACGCGGTAGACGATCATCTCGGACCCGCCGAGGTTGATGTAGTGCTTGGTCGAAATGACCGAGATTTGCGGCCGCTCGAGTCTGACCTCCACGTCGCGCGTGGCGGTGGTCGACACCTTCCGAAGACCGAACAGCACGACCCGCTCCGCCGTGACCGAGATCCGCGCCGGACCGCTCTTGATGTCGGGCACGGTGGCGCGTCCGGCGGTGGCGGTCACGTGGACGCTGTTGCTGCCCTCCTGTTTGGCCGACGAAGAGGCCTCAGGTCGATCGAGGCTGAAGAGCGGCGTGGCTTTTTGATTCTGCTCGAAGACGACCCGCAGCGCGGTCAGCTTCGCCGCTGGGGCCGTGACGACGACGTCGACGGGTGTGGATTGTCCGACGAACTTCGTCGGCTGGTTGATGACGATGGATGGACCGGGAAGATGACCGGCGTAGACGAACACACCGGCGGCGACGAGGACGATGGCGACGATGAAGGCGAGGAAGACACGCATGGGAAAGAATGATAGTCCCACACGCAAGTGATGAAGGCCATCGCAGCGCAGGGCGGCCGAGCGTCGCGCGGCGGCCATGCTACGATTGAGGTTCCTGCGGCGCAGTGCCGGTATCGTCTAGGGGTCAGGACACGTGGTTCTCAGCCACGGGACCGGGGTTCGAATCCCCGTACCGGTATTCCCTTCACGCGCGAGCGATTGCCATCCTTAGCAAGCGCACCGAGCAGACAGGCGAAGGATGTCCACCGCAGCTCGCGTTCAATTCAGGCGAGCGAAGGTGGACTACTGGCGCCGTTGCATGCGGGCAGGGCAGTCATCACGCTCCGACCACCGCGGTTTTCCTTGTTCTCGCTGCGACCCAAAAATCCTGCGTTATGCTACGCGGCAAGTGGCTTGCTGAATGACGCGCCATGTCGAAGCGGTTCGTTTACGTGCTCAAGAACCACGAGATCCCACCGCGCTACCACGGGTCTCGCGTCAGAGGTGGCCAAGCGGGCGGCCGAGCACAACGCCGGAAGTTGCGCTCATACTGGCAAGTACCGTCCGTGGTCTGTCGATGTGATTGTCGAGTTCGCGGACGACCAGCGCGCAATTGAGCCGGCATCGGGAATGTGCGTCAGACTGAGGGCCCGCGCCAGGGGCGCGTCAACCTCAGCTGAATCGAAAGAGCTTCGGCTCCGGCGTACCTAGCTTGCCTTTCGATGACGAGCGCGAGTTCGCGCCGTCGACTTTCGACGCTTGCCACCCACGATCGCGGACCGCAGCTGCGCGTTGACTTTGGCGGACGAGTCGAACACGGCCGCGACGTCCTTTTCGAGGACGACCGCGATAACTGGTCGCTGCAGGCGTGAGGCGAATCGATTCGGCTTCGCGCGCGAATAGTCGAAGCGGTATTCGGGGCGCATCTCCGATTCAGATGACCGAGTGGCTGTTTTCTTCATAGTCTCGTCGCTCGTGAACGGTTGCTTCTCTGGCGCTGGTGATTCGCGTTCGCGACGCTCGCTCTGTGAAACTGACGACCAGCAGATGCTGCTGCGCTGAATGTCCGACGACGAGCTCACGTCGCTCGCCGGCCGAGTGATCCGGATCGCCGAAGATGCGTGCGAGCGGATCGGCGAATACAGTCAACGCTTCCTGGAATGATACGCCGTGCTTTTTGAAATTCTCGTCGGCCTTCGTCGCATCCCACTCGAATTCCGGCGGCGTCATCGAGTCGCATCAGCTCGGCGACCAGGCTGAGGTCCGTTGTACACGTCATCCTCGAGACCGTTCCATTCGAAGCTCTTCTCCGCGGTGTTCAGCCACCCGAGCGTCTCGCGGATGTCGAAGAGCTCAGCGAGAATCAAGTAGCGTGAAGCTTTGGGCCGACGGTTCGCGGAGGACTATACTGC
>JBOGIZ010000158.1:0-1860 GCA_050747805.1 Vicinamibacterales bacterium
CAAGGAAACCGTGGAGTGAGCGTGTGCTGCGCGTCGCGTTGACGGGCGGAATCGCCACCGGAAAATCCTACTGCCTGGAGCGGTTCGCGCGGCGCGGCACGCCGGTCATCGATGCCGACACGCTCGCGCGCGCCGCGGTCGCACCCGGTTCGCCTGGGCTGCGGGCCGTGGAGGCGCGCTTCGGCGCAGGCATTCTGACGCAGGAGGGATCGCTCGATCGCAAAGCTCTCGGCCGCATCGTGTTCGCCGATCCTGACGCGCGCGCGGCGCTCGAGCGGATCGTGCATCCCGAGGTGTACCGTCTGATTCGCGACTGGCTGGCGAGCCTGCCGCAGCGCACGCACGCTGCAGTCGCCGACATCCCGCTTCTGTACGAAACGGGCCGGGACCACGACTTCGATCGCGTGATCGTCGCCGCGTGCGGACCGGAGGAACAGGTGCGGCGGATGCACGCGCGCGACGGCCTGTCCGATGCCGACGCCCGGGCGCGCCTCGCGGCGCAATGGCCGATCGAAGAAAAAATCAGACGCGCCTGGCGTGCGATCTGGACCGACCGCGGATTCCCCGAAACCGATCGCCAGCTCGACGAGGTATACGAAGAGCTCGTGGCGGCTGAGTCTTAGCTGCTTTCAGCAATCCGCAATCCGCAATCGATCGGCAATCTGCACCCGGCAACCGGCAATCGATCTGCAACCTGCACTCTGCAATCTGCAATCTCTCTAGCTCCTACCTCCTCCCTCCTACCTCCTGTCTTCTGTCCGCCGCCGCGACCGTATTCTTCAGCAGCATCGCGATCGTCAGCGGTCCGACGCCGCCCGGCACCGGCGTCACCGCGCCCGCGACGTCCATCACCGACGGGTGCACGTCTCCGACGACGATCGTGCCGCGCTTGGCGAGAGCATCGAGCCGCGGCGAACCGGCGCCGAACAGCCGCTCGATCGTCGCGCGATCGGCGACCGGCGTCGTGCCGACGTCGACAACCGTTGCCCCGGGCTTGACGAATTCCCGAGTCACGAAACCGGGACGCCCGATCGCCGCGATCAGAAGGTCGCCTTCCGCGGCGACCCGCGGCAGATCCGGCGTCTTCGAATGGCAGATGGTGACGGTGGCGTCTCGCTGCAGCAGGAGCATCGCCATGGGCTTTCCCACGATCTCGCTGCGCCCGATGACGACCGCGTGGGCGCCGGCGATCCGGATGCCGGCGCGGTCCAGCATCTCGATCACGCCTGACGGCGTGCACGGCTTCAGATGCGCGCGTCCCTGCACGAGCTTGCCGACGTTCACGGGATGAAACCCGTCGACGTCCTTGTCGGGATCGATCGCATCGAACACCTGCTGCGCCGCGCCTTTGCCCATCGCGTCGGGAAGGGGCGACTGCACGAGGATGCCGTCATGACGATCGCTCGCGTTCAACTGCCGTACGAGGGCCAGCAGCGCGTCAAGCGACGCGTCCGCGGGCAGGCGCGCTAAATCGACCCAGAGTCCCGCGTCGGTGCCCGCCTTGACCTTGTTGCGTACGTAGACTTCCGACGCCGGGTTGTTGCCGACGAGCACGATCCCCAGACCTGGCGGGCGTCCCGCGCGCGCCGTGAAGGCTTGCACCGAGGGAATTGCGCCCGCCCGAATCTCCGCCGCAATCGCAGTACCGTCGATGATTCTCGCCTGGCGCACTCGCTCTTGCTCGTTCGCTGTCATGCGTTCACCCTTTTGAAACACGGTCGCCCGCCGCGGCGGCCTCCAGATCGCGCAGACTTGCCGCGCGGCCAAGGACGACCAGATCGTAGCCCGCGCGCATCGCGGTGTCCGGCTCGGGATTGAAATCCATCTGTCCGCTGGCCCGCCGGATCCCCACGACGACCA
>JBOGIZ010000159.1:0-1755 GCA_050747805.1 Vicinamibacterales bacterium
GTGCCGCTCGATCAGATCGACCGATCCCCGCAGCACGAATCGTCCGTCGAGCGTCACCGGATCCGGAACGCTCGCGGGATCGCGCCCCGCATCGTGCGGGAGCCCGAACGCGAACTCGAAGTATTTCGGAATCCACTGATCCGTGTATTCCGTGTATTGCGTGGCGGCCATGCGGCGCACCCAGACGCGCAGGTCGCGCGCGAGATCGGCGATCTCGTCGTGCCACACACGCTCGATGGCGGGCGCAAGCTGTTCGCGGTAGCCGGCCGCGACTTCCGCGATCACCGCGTCGATCGTGCGGAGCGCCGGCGGCATGGTCTGCCGCGTGACCGGAAGCTGTCCGTCGCGCTGCATCGCGCGAAAGAACCGCGCCTGCGCCTCGTGAAAGATCGACCCCCGCGTGAGGGGATCGAGTTTCTGCAGCGGCTCGATCTCGCGCGGCGGCTCGAGGCGGTAGACCGCCGACAGCAGGAACTGATACGGACATGCCGCGAACTTCTGCAGCGCCGACAGCGAGTACGGCCGCGCGCCCAGACGTTGACGATCGAGCAGCGGACGCGTGTTGCCGGTGGCGCGTGTGAGCCCGTCGTAGGGCGTCCAGTTAGATCGGGCCCGGGCCCACCGCGCCGAAACGGACCGCTTCAAACATTCGTTGAGCTGCAGCAGGTAGTGCGCGTGCCCGAGCACGCGCGCGCGCGGCTCCACCTGGAGCAGCTCGCGCAGCACCGAGAGATCGTGCTCGAGATCGTCGAGTGCGTCGGCCGGCCGCAGCGGGGCCGGCCACGCAAGGCGCGCGCCTCCCGCGACGGCGGCTTCTTCCTGCAGCCGCTGCGATGTCGGAATGCGGCCGGTGATCGCGCGCATGACGTCGAGCGCGTAGAAACTCGGCACCCGCGGGCGGGATTCGGCGGCCTCGATCCGCGGATACGACAGCCACAGCCGCTCGGTCGCGGCCCCCACGGCGAGGCGGAGCAGCAGACGTTCGGTCCTCGCGCGATCGTCCTGCACCGCAAGACCGGCCGCGAGCGGCTCGCGCATCTCGGCGTCTAGCAGCATCGGGTCTTCGCGCGGCCGCTGCGGAAAGAGCCGCTCGGCGAGTCCCGCAACGAACACGACGCGAAACGTTCGGCCGCGCGCCTGATGCGGACTGCCGACGAACACGCGGCCATATCTACGGGGCGGCGGATCGACGTCGAGCGCCTGCAGCCGGTCGGCGACGACGCCGCGCGCCTGGTCGAGCGAGACCGGCCCGATCGCCGCCATCGGCCGAAGCTGGGCGAGCACGCGATCGACGCGATCCGGCTGCCGCAGCACCATCGGCGCGAGCGCGGCGAAGCGATCGAGCCATTCGCCCCACGTCGCCTCGCGCGGCCAGTCCGCGAGCATGTCCACGACAGGCAGCGCGAACGCCCGCAAGTGCGCGAGGTTTCGCACGTCGCGATCGAGCAGCGCCGCCCTGGGCGATTCGGGATCCTCGTCGCGGGCGCGGTCGCGCTGGATACGCAGCTCGTTCGCGAGTCCGTCCAGTCGCCGATGCCAGCGGCTCGAATCGCCGCCGATCACGGCCGACTCGACGATCAGCGTCTCCCACTTCCACGGCGCACGCAGCGTGCCGGCGACGATGGCATCGTCGTCGGAGATTGGAGGTTGGAGGCTGGAGGCTGGAGGTTGGAAGTTGGAGGTTGGAGCTACCGGGTTCGAGAACTGGGCGTTCTCGTCGTCATCCTCAGGATTCCCAACGTCCAGCCTCCAGCC
>JBOGIZ010000160.1:0-5165 GCA_050747805.1 Vicinamibacterales bacterium
CTGGGCCGTCAGCGCGCCAGAGCGCCTCTCCCGCCGCGCGATGGCGGCGCTGCGAAAAACCAGCGCGGTGCGGGAGATCAGCGTCGTGTCTCTGGCGGAGATCGCCGTCAAACAGACGAGAGGCAAACTCACATTCAGCAAGGCGGACGTGATCGCTGGCGTCGCCGACCTGCAACTGCGGGTCTTACCGTACTCCGCAGCACATGCGTTCGCCCTATTCGATCTGCCCACGCACCATGGAGATCCGTTCGATCGCCAAATCATCGCGCAGGCGCTCGCTGACGACATCGCGGTCGTGACACCGGACGAAGCGTTTCTCCAGTACGAAGGGCTCACAGTCGTGTGGTGACTGGAGATCGGGCGCCGGTCGTGCTCTCCGGAGAGACAAGGTTGGCATACCAACCCCCGCGCCCCTGCGGCGTGAGATCGAGCAGGTTGTAGACGGGGGTCAGGAGATCGATCCCGCGTTCTTTGACATCCGCGCCCATCCACGGGTGCGCGGAATAGAAATGACGCGGCGTCCCGTCGCCGTCACGCGTGAAGACCGAGATGGTCGAATCCTGCCGGCCTTCCGCATCCTCGCTGCGAAGGTCGTACTTGAACGTGCTGTTCCCGCAACTGAGCAGCCGAAGGTTGCGCCAGCCCCGAGCGCGAGCGTGCTGTCGCAAGGCGGGCAGATCCGCGGCGGCAGCGATGGCGAAGTCGACGTTCTGCGCGACGTGAGGCGCGACGCCGTTGTAGCCGTCGATCCACATCGTGCACATCGGACAGGGACTGGTCTGACGTTTCCCGTACATGAAGTGATAGATGATCAGCGATCGATCGGGTCCGCTGAAGAGTTCGCTCAAGCGAACGGCCCGAATCGGCGCGTCGCCGGCATCGAGGTTCGAAGGTCCTTCCTGAAACACGTAGTCCTGAACGACTGCGCCCGCGGGAAGGCGGCGGCGCATGGCCGCGACGCGCTCGCGCTGGCGCATCAACTCGATTTCCGCCAGGCGGAGCTCGTCGCGCCGCGCGACGTGCTCGGCCGATTCGTTCGTCAGCCGGGTCAATTGCAGCGTGCCGTTGACAGTTTCGATGCCATACGGCCACTATGCGCCCCGTCGATGGAGCGGTGTCAAGCTGTTCGATTGGCGCCCGCAATCGCTCGTGCGAGAGGTTGCTCATCTGGCGCTGCGGTTGATGACGGTGCAGACGCAGCGTCTCATCAGGCAAAATAGGCAAAATACACGTCGTTCGACATGTCTCGCCGTCCGTCCACGCTCTCGCTCGCCGAGGCCCGGCGCCTCGCGCTCGCGTCGCTCGGTTTCGCCGAACGCAAACCCGCGCGCGCCGGCGTCGCGCACGTGCGGGCAACGGCCGCGCGCCTCGGCGCGATCCAGATCGATTCGGTCAACGTGCTCGCCCGCGCGCACTACCTGCCGACCTTCTCGCGCTACGGCGCGTATCCCACGTCGGCGCTCGACGACCTTGCGCACGGCCGCCGCGAGCTGTTCGAATATTGGGGCCACGCGGCGTGCTTCCTGCCGATCGAGCTGTATCCGCTCCTCCGGTGGCGGATGGACGGTCAGGCCGAGCGATGGTCTGCGCTGCCGCGCAAGCAGAAGGATTTCATCGAGAGCGTCTACCGCCAAGTTGCGGAGCGCGGGCCGCTCGCCGCGGGCGAGCTCGCTAACGCCGGCAAGAGCCGCGGCCCATGGTGGGGCTGGTCGGACGGCAAGCGGGCGATCGAGTTCCTCTTCCGGCAGGGCCGCCTTGCGATCGCGGGACGACGGCACTTCGAGCGGCTATATGACCTGCCCGAGCGCGTGCTGCCAAAAACGATCTGCGAAACCGCCGCAATCGAACCGCGCGAGGCGAAGAAGGCGCTGCTCGTCCGCGCGGCTCGCGCAATGGGCGTCGGCACGGCACTCGACATCGCCGCGTACTTTCAGGTCGACGCGTGGTGGGATCGCCAGTCGTCCACCGGACGGCGGCCGCCTTCGAACATGCAGGGTCTCTTCGACGAGCTCGTCGAGGACCGGCGCCTCGAGCGCGTGCAGGTCGACGGCTGGAAGCGTCACGGCTACGTCGTGCCCGGCGTGCGAGTTCCGCGGGCGGTCGACGCGCGCGCGATCGTGTCGCCGTTCGATCCGCTGCTCTGGGAACGCAAGTGGACGAAAGGCGTCTTCGACTTCGACTATCAGATCGAGATCTACGTACCGGCGCCGAAACGGATTCACGGCTACTACGTGCTGCCCTTCCTCATGGGCGACCGCTTTGCGGCGCGCGTGGATCTGAAGGCCGATCGAAAAGCGGCGCGCCTTCTCGTCCACGCGGCATACGTGGAGTCCGGATGCGACGCCGTTCGCGTCGCCGACGCGCTCGCCGCTGAGCTGCGCGCGATGGCGGATTGGCGAGCGCTGGATTCGATCGTCGTCGGCCAGAAGGGCACGCTCGCGCGCCGGCTGAAGCAGGCGCTCACGTGACGTGCAGCGCGATAAGCGATGGGCGATGGGCGATGACCGATGGGCGATGACCGATGGGCGATGGGCGATGGACGATGGACGATGGACGATGGACGATGGACGATGGACGATGGGCGATGGAGGATGGACGATGGACGATAACCGATGGGCCATGGCCGAAAGCCGATGTCCGATGGGCGACGGCGGCCGCCTATAATGTGGCACGTATGAAGAAGATTGCATTCGTCGTCGGCATTTTTGCGTTGACAGGCCTCGTGCGCGGCGCGGTCGCGCAGGCCGCGAAAAAACCGACCTTTGGCGCGTGGGGTGTCGATCTCACCGGCATGAACAAGAGCGTCAAGCCCGGTGACGACTTCTTCGACTACGCCAACGGCGCGTGGTACCAGAAGGCCGTCATTCCGCCAGACCGAACAGGGATCGGCTCGTTCCAGAGCCTGGGGATTCTCAGCGAACAGCGCATGTCGGCGATCGTAAAAGAGCTCGAAGCGAAGCCGGCCGCGCAGGTCACCGGCGAACAGCGGCAGATCCGCGATCTCTACGACGCCTACACGGACACCGCGGCGATTGAAAAAAGCGGCCTGACGCCGGCGAAGAAGGACCTCGCCGCATTTGCCGCGCTCAAAACGCTGGACGACGTCGCGCGCGCGATGGGGAATCCAGCCGTCCCCACCAACGGCCCATTCGCCCTCGGGATCGCGGCTGACGCGAAGCAGCCGACCCGCTTCGTCGAATCGCTCAACCAGTCCGGCCTCGGCATGCCGAACCGCGACTACTACCTGAAAGACGACCCCGCGCTCGCCGCCACGCGCGACGGGTATCGCAAATATCTGGCGACGACGCTGACGCTCGCCGGCGAGCAGAACGCTGACGCGCGCGCCGACGGGGTGTTCAAGCTCGAGACCGAAATCGCAAGAGCCCAGTGGACCGCGGTCGAGAGCCGCGACGCCGACAAAACCTACAACCCGATGACGGCGGCAAAGCTGGCATCCTACGCGCCGGGCTTTCCCTGGGCGACATTTCTTGCCGCGAAGGGACTGTCAGCGAAAGGGCCGAACGGCGACCGCGTCCTGGTCGTGCGTCAGAACACGGCGTTCCCGAAGCTCGCGGCGCTCTTCGCGGCGACGCCCGTTCCGGTCTGGCGCGACTATCTGACGGTGCACTACCTGCACAACATGTCCGCGTATCTACCGCAGAAGTTCGACGAGGCGGACTTCGATTTCTTCGGCAAGGTCCTGGCCGGCCAGAAGGCGCAGCTGCCGCGCGAAACGCGCGCCGTGCATCTCATCGATCAGCGCCTCGGTCATCCGCTCGGCAAGCTTTATGTCGCGAAGTATTTTCCGCCCGAGTCGAAAGCGAAGGTCGAAGCGCTCGTCGCGAATCTGCTGAAGGCGTACGATGCCGACATCCGCAAGATCTCCTGGATGACGGACGCCACGAAAGCCAAGGCGCTCGACAAGCTGCATCACTTCACGCCGCACGTGGGCTATCCCGATAAGTGGCGCGACTTCTCCGGGCTCGTCATCACGCGCGGCGACCTCATCGGCGGCATCGAGCGCAGCGACGCCTTCGAGTGGCATTACCGTAGCGACCGCATCGATCAGCCGGTCGATCGCAACGAATGGAACATGACGCCGCCGACGGTCAATGCCTATTACACGCCGACGCTGAACTCGATCTTCTTCCCCGCGGCAATTCTGCAGCCGCCGTTCTTCGATCCCAACGCCGACGACGCGGTGAACTATGGCGGCATCGGGGCCGTGATGGGGCACGAGATCGGCCACGGTTTCGACGATCAGGGCAGCAAGTATACGGGCCTCGGCGTGCTCCAAAGCTGGTGGACCGACCAAGACCGCACGGCGTTCCAGGCGCGCGTCTCGGCGCTTGGCGCGCAATACGATTCCTACGAAGGCCTGCCCGGGCTGCACGTGAACGGCAACCTGACGATGGGCGAGAACATCGGCGATCTGTCTGGCCTGGCCATTGCACTGCAGGCCTACCACTTCTCGCTTAACGGAAAGCCCGCGCCGGTGCTCGACGGCTATACGGGCGACCAGCGCTACTTCCTGGGCTTCGCCCAGATCTGGCGCGAGAAGAGCAGCGAGGCGAGCCTGCGCCGGCAGATCCTGTCCAACCCGCACAGCCCGGCCCATTGGCGCGTCGTCGGACCCACGCGCAACGTCGACGCATGGTACAACGCGTTCGGCGTGAAGCCCGGCGACAAGTACTACCTGCCGCCGGACAAGCGCGTGCATTTGTGGTGACGCGCTGATCACGACGTACGTACGCAAAGAGCGCGGAGAGCGCCGAGACTTATTTGGGGACAGATCCAATGAGTCCCTGCGATCTTTGCGGCCTCGGCGTACGTCCGTCGTCTCTGGCAAGACGCCGCGACCCGGTCTTCTTTTTCGCTAGTCCGCTGGAAGCGTGATGCGTTGCATACGTCCCTGAGCGCGGCGCCCGGATGGCAAGGCGCGACGACCGAGCATAGTGGGCATATGCGAGGAAGGAGCAACGCCGCCAGCCGGGATGCCCCGCCCGGGAATTATGTGACGCATCACGTTTCCAGGGGACTAGACCAGTTTCGGCTTGTACATAGTACGCGGTCGTGGTACTTCTGAAGCCGGAGGTGACGATGGCGGCAGCGTACTCGATGGATTTGCGTGCGCGCGTCTTCAAGGCGTGGCAAGCCACCGGTGA
>JBOGIZ010000161.1:0-3131 GCA_050747805.1 Vicinamibacterales bacterium
GGTACTGGTGGCGCATCAACGCCTGGTGCGAAGTGGCGGCGATGGTCAGCTCGTTCGTCGTGTCCATCGCGTTCTTCGTCATGGCAAAGTCCGGACACGCGCTGCCGTTCGCCGACGGCGTCATCTATTCGGTTGCGCTGACGACCGTCGCGTGGATGGCCACCGCTGTGGTGAGCGCCCCCACGAGCCGCGGCGCCCTGATCGCGTTCTACAGGAAAGTGCATCCGGCGGGCCCCGGCTGGACGACCATTCGCAAGGAGGCGGGCGTCAGTGCGGCCGAAGCCGCCCTTCACAGCGACGATCTGGTGAAAGCCACGGTCGGTTGGATCTCGGGGTGCCTGACGATCTGGTCTTCCCTGTTCGCGACCGGCGAGTTCCTCTACGGCCGCACACCGCAGGCGGTCGTTCTCACCGCCATCTTCGTGGTGAGCGGCTCGGTCCTCATCTACGTCGTCAACACGCTCTGGGATACGAGCGCCGCGCGCGCGACTCCGGTATAGCATTTGAGCGGTCATGCTGTCGATCGTCGCGCTGACGGATTTGCTCGGGCGCCAGGCGCGCGATGTGGACGGAAGTGTCCTCGGCACGCTGCACGACCTTGTCGTGGTGCCGCAGGAGCATCCGACACGAGTCGCCTACCTCGTCGTGCGGGCGCGCGCGGCGGATCGATTCATTCCCGCTGACAGCCTGGCGTCCATCACCGGCAGCGTGCTGCGGCTACGGCCGGGACGCCTCGAGACCGCCGCCCTGGCCGACGAAGGTCTGCTGCTGCTGCAGCGCGATCTGCTCGATCAGCAGATCATCGACGTTCAGGGACGCAAGGTCGTGCGGGTGAATGACGTTGAACTCGACGCACACCCGGAGCCGGATCGGGTGCTGCTGCATGTCAGAGCGGTCGACGTCGGCGCCCGCGGTGCACTCCGGCGCCTGGCGAAGGGCATCATCCCTGGCCATACCCTGCGCGTCCTGCTGACGCGGGTGCCGACGCGGGCCATTCCGTGGAACCTCGTGGATCTCGTCGAGACCGATCCGTCGCGCCGCGTCAAGCTCAAGATTTCCTATCGGGGCCTGTCGACCCTGCACCCTGCCGACATCGCCGACATCGTCGAGGATCTGCCGCCCGCCGAGCGCGGAGCCGTGTTCGAAACGCTTGACGAGGAAGTGGCGGCCGGCGCGCTCGAAGAGCTCGATCCAAGGACGCAGGTCGCGATCGTCGAGTCCCTGGCGTCGGACCGCGCCGCCGACATCGTGGAAGAGATGGGGCCCGACGCCGCGGCCGACCTCCTCGGCGACTTGCCCGAGGCGCACTCGGGCGCCATTCTCGACGAGATGGACCCGGCGGAGCGCCAGCAGCTGCGCACGCTGCTGGAGTTCGGCCAGCGCACGGCCGCCGGGCGCATGACGACCGAATACCTGGCGCTGCCGGGATCGGCGCCAGCCGACCAGGTGATTGACGCGCTTCGAGGCTTCGAGGGCGGACTCGAATCGCTCGCGACCATTTACATCACCGGTCCGGACGGCGAACTGATGGGTGCGGTGCCACTCGGGAAGGCCGTCACGGGCGCGGCAGGCACGCCGCTCAGCCGGTTGATTGCCGACCCGGTCGTCAAATGTGCACTCGATACGCCGGATGACCAGGTGGCCGAGCTCTTCGACAAATACAACCTGCTTGCGCTGCCTGTCGTCGACGAACACGGCCGCCTCGCCGGCATTATCACGGCAGACGACGTGATCAATCTGCTGCGGCGGAAAGACTGAGCGTGCGCACTCCGCCGCTCCTTCGCTCATGGCGCGTTCGCATCGCGCTCCTGCTTGCCGTCGTGGGCCCCGGCATCATCACGGCCAACGTCGACAACGACGCGGGCGGCATCTACACGTACTCGATCGCCGGAGCGCGATTCGGATATTCACTGCTCTGGATGATGATTCCGATCACGGTCGCGCTGATCGTCGTGCAGGAGATGTCGGCGCGAATGGGGGCCGTCACCGGCAAGGGGCTGAGCGATCTCATTCGCGAGCGGTTCGGCCTCCGCGCGACGTTCTGGCTCATGATCGCGCTGGTCATCACGAATTTCGGCAACGTCGTGGCGGAGTTCGCCGGGGTCGCGAGCAGCCTCGAACTGTTCGGGATCTCGAAGTACATCGTCGTGCCGGCGGCCGCCGTGCTGGTGTGGGTGCTTGTCGTCAGAGGCACGTACAAGAGCGTCGAGAAGATCTTTCTGGCGGCGTCGGCGTTCTACGTCTGCTACATCGTCGCAGGGATCCTCGCGCATCCGAACTGGCGCGACGCGGCGCTGTCGACGGTGAGGCGCCCGCAGGGGTTTGCGATCAGCAGCCACGAATACCTCTACATGATCATCGCGATCGTCGGCACGACGATCGCACCATGGATGCAGTTCTATCTGCAGGCCTCGATCGTGGAGAAGGGCGTCAGCGAGCGCCAGTACCGGGCATCGAGATGGGACGTCGTCCTGGGCTGCATCTTCACCGACGTCGTCGCGTGGTTCATCATCGTGGCGTGCGCGGCCACGCTGTACGCGCACCAGCATCCGACGATCGCCGACGCCGCCGACGCCGCGCAGGCGCTTCGGCCCCTGGCGGGCGACTGGGCGTACGTGCTCTTTGCCGCCGGACTCTTCAACGCGTCGATCTTCGCTGCGTCGATCCTGCCGATCTCGACCGCGTACGCCGTATGTGAAGGCATGGGGCTCGAGTCCGGACTGGACAAGCGCTTCGACGAGGCACCGGCGTTCTACTGGCTCTATACGATCCTCACTGGCGCAGGCGCCGCGGTCATTCTCATTCCGCACTTTCCGCTCGTGCGCGTGATGATCCTCACGCAGGTCGTCAATGGCGCGGTACTGCCGTTCGTCCTGATCTTCATGCTGAAGCTGGCGACCGACGACGAACTGATGGGAGAGCACGCCAACTCGCGCGGCTACAACATCGTCGCGTGGACGACGTGCGGCGTCATGATGGCGTTGACGCTCGCGCTGTTCTTCACCTAGACCAGTTTCGGCTTGTACATAGTACGCGGTCGTGGTACTTCTGAAGCCGGAGGTGACGATGGCGGCAGCGTACTCGATGGATTTGCGTGCGCGCGTCTTCAAGGCGTGGCAAGCCACCGGTGA
>JBOGIZ010000162.1:0-1702 GCA_050747805.1 Vicinamibacterales bacterium
GTATTGATAGTTGTTGTGTCGATCGACAAGGTTGTACGCGGACTCCGAGATGCCCCAGGGCACACCGCGTTCGGCGGCGTACTCTCTCTGGCGGCGGACTGCCATTCGACACGACTCATCGAGCAGGGTGTCCGGATAGCTCCGCATGAGCAGCAGCGGCATCAAGTACTCGAATAGCGTCGCGCTCCACGAGAGCAGCACGGGGGCTCCGCGGACGCTGGTGATCGATCGTCCGAGATGGAACCAGTGCACCTCGGGCACGTCGCCCTTCGCGATCGCGAGGAAGCTCGCGAGACGCGCTTCCGACGCCAGCAGGTCGTAGTACGACGGATCGAAGCGGCCAGGATTCTCGGCGTCCGCGACGCGGTAGCCGATCGCGAACAGTTTGCGTTTCGCGTCGTACAGGAACGCGAAGTCCATGCTCGCGAACAGCGCCTCGGCGCGCGCGGACAGTTCAGGCGCGAGCTCGCGCAATCCAACCGAGAGCGTCAGCAGCGCACCCGCGAGATTGCCGCTGTCGACCGTCGAGACGTAGCTCGGTGGCAGCGGCTCGAGCGTACGGGTGTCGTACCAGTTCAGGAGGTGGCCGTTGAAGCGTTCGAGGCCTTCGACGGTTGTCAGCATCGTGTCGATCCGGCCAACAAGCGTCGCCATGTCGATGAAGCCCAAATCGTGAGCTGCGAGCGTCGCCAGCAGGCCCAGGCCGATGTTCGTCGGCGACGTGCGGTGTGCCACGCGCATCTCCGGGACCATCTGCACGTTGTCGGGCGGAAGACCGTGGTCCTCAGGGCCAATGAACGTGTCGAAGTATCTCCAGGTCTTGCGCGCGACACCGTGCAGGTACTCGCGATCCGCCGACGTCAACTCAGCCCGCCGCCGGGGCACGGGACGGCTCAATGCGAACGCGATCAGCGGTGCGATGGCCCACAACACCAACACCGGCAGCGCGAACGGCAGGGCGCGTGGGCGTCCAGCCGCGACGACCGCGAACGCGACAATCGACAGCACGGGACTTGCGGCCATGCCGGCGAGGAACGCGCGCCATCGCGGCGGCCCGCCCCGAGCCGCGTTTGCCGCCATCGTCTCCCATTGCAGCAGGCGATGACGCGTGACGCCGATGCGAACGAGCGTCACGCCGATCGCGTGCAGTCGCTCGTAGGCCTGGTTCGCCATGAACGCGAGCTGAAGCCCGGAGCGGGCGGCCGCCGTCTTCAGATCGTCAACGGCCGCGCGGAGGAAGACCGGCCAGGACTGTTGCTGGTGCGGACCGGCCAGGGCTTCGAGCCCGCCAGAGAGGACGGGGAAGGCGAGAGCGGCGCGCGCCGCGATCGTCCACACCAGCGGATGCCCGGGAAGAACGGTCCAACCACCTACGAGCAAAGCGACCGTTGCCGGCGGCACGAGACTGCGTCGAAGATTGTCGAGAATCTTCCAGCGGGCGATGAGCGGGATTTGGTTACGCTGGAGGCCCGAACGGGACGGGACGAACGGGAACAGCCACCACAGAATCTGCCAGTCGCCACGCACCCAGCGGTGCTGGCGTCGCGCGTGGGCGAGTACGCTCGACGGATAGTCATCGACGACCTCGAGGTCCGTCACGAGCGCGGTGCGCGCGTAGAGCCCCTCGAAGAGATCGTGCGACAGCAGGGCGTTCTCGGGCACGCGGTCCTCGAGGGCCGAGACGAACGCGTTGACGTCGTAC
>JBOGIZ010000163.1:0-1921 GCA_050747805.1 Vicinamibacterales bacterium
TCGCAGCAGGACGAGAAGTCGCAGATCAAGAACAAAGCGAAGGCGCTGAAGGTCCTTCGATCGCGCCTCTACGACATCGAGATGCAGAAACAGCAGGACGCCATTGCCAAAGACCGCCGGTCTCAGGTCGGCAGCGGCGATCGATCGGAGAAGATCCGCACCTACAATTTCAAGGAGAACCGCGTCACCGATCACCGCATCGGCTTCACGGTCCACCAGCTCGACGCCGTCCTTGACGGCGATCTCGGCGGCATGATCGACGCCGCCACCACGCACTTCACGTCGGAAAAACTCAAGGACGCGACCGCGGCCGAACCTCCGCCTGAGTGAGACCCCGAGAGATGACCGTTGCCGAAGCGATCGCGCGCGGGCGTGACGCGCTCGTCGCCGCGGGCGTGCCGGCTGACGAAGTACCCGGTGACGCCGAAGTCCTCGCGCGGCACGCGCTTGGATGGGACCTGGCGCGGCTGGCGACCTCCCTCCGCGACGCGGCATCGCATGACTTTCAGGATCGCTACGACGAGCTGATTGCGCGGCGCAGCAGACGCGAGCCGGTGTCGCAAATCGCGGGGCATCGCGAGTTCTGGGGACTGGAGTTCGAAGTCACACCCGACGTACTGACGCCGCGTCCAGAGACGGAACTCGCCGTGCAGGCGGCGCTCGACGTGTGCCGCTCTGCCGCAGAGTCGGACGTCCCGCTGCCACGCGATCCGCCGGTCATTGTTGATGTCGGCACTGGCAGCGGCTGCATCGCGATTGCTCTGGCCACGGAACTTCCAAACGCCATGTTCATCGCGAGCGACGCGTCGCTCGCCGCGCTCACGGTGGCCAGGCGCAACGCGGCCCGTCATGGCGTCAGCCGCCGCATCGCGTTTCTGCACACAACAGTGATTCCGCCCGCGACCGATTGCGAGATCCTCGTGTCGAATCCTCCCTACATACCCAGCCGCGATCGTGCCGCGCTCCCGCCGGAGGTTCGCGAATACGAACCAGCGCTCGCGCTGTTCGGCGGTGAGGACGGCCTGGACGCGTATCGCGAGCTGTTCACGAACGCGCGCGGGGAATTACGCGAGAACGGGCGGATGATCGTCGAGGTGGGCTACGATCAGGCGACGGCGGTCAGAGCGCTCGCGGATCCAGACCACTGGTTGTTCGAGCGCAGCCATCACGATCTTCAGGGCATCGAGCGCGTGTTGACGTTCCGCGTGCTTGGACAGAGCGCCGACGTCGAGGATGAAGGCCGAGACGAACAGCTATGAGCGACTGCCTCTTCTGCCGCGTCATCCGTAAGGAAATCCCGGCCACGATCGTCTACGAGGACGAGCGCCTGCTCGCCTTCAACGACATCAATTCCCAGGCACCGATGCACATCCTGGTCGTGCCGAAGCGGCACATCGATTCCCTGAATACGCTCGCGCCGTCGGACGATGGGCTCGTCGGAGAGATGGTGCGGCGGGCAGCGGCGATCGCGCGCGACAAGGGCTACGGCGACCGCGGGTTCCGCACGCTCTTCAACACGAACGCGGAAGCGGGCCAGACCGTGTTCCACATCCACTTGCACGTCCTCGCCGGCCGCCCACTGAGCTGGCCTCCGGGGTAGGCGCGCGGAGTGCGGAGCGCGGAGTGCGGGGCGCGGAGCGCGGGGCGCCGAGCGCGGAGCGCGGGGTGCGGAGCGCGGAGTGAGGGGTGCGGGGCGAATCACTCGCGAAGCGCGAGCAAATACTGCCCTCGACCCGCTTCGGCCGACAGAAAGAAATCGACAACCCGGTAGCCGCGCGCGAGGTAATGTCGAAACACCGCGCGCGTTGACATTCGCCATTCGAGTGCGAGCTCAGGATCGGCGGCTTGCAATTCGGTGAAATTCGACGGAATCTCCGCCAACAAGCGCCGCTCGCGAGCGGTCACGTCGGCGGGTCCGGGC
>JBOGIZ010000164.1:0-1620 GCA_050747805.1 Vicinamibacterales bacterium
CACAGCGGCCGCTTGCTGTTCTCAGTGACGCCGTCTTTCGAATAGTAGACGTAGAAGAGGTGTCCTTCGACGATGCCGCTGGTGGCGTTCTTGACAGGAAGGAATCCGACGTGCGCCGTGTACGCGATTGTCTCGCCGTGCACGGTGATCGTGTGCTTGGTTTCGATCGGATGTTCCGGAATCGTGATGGGCTCCATCTCATCGCCGTTGTAGATGAAGCGATAGAAGTCGTTCGTGGCGCTGGCGGCCCCGCCGCGACCCTGCGCCAGCAGGCCGGCCGCCGTCCCCGCAACGAGAATCGCGATGCCGCACAGCGCGCGGCGGATGGTACGCATCGATGTCATGGTCGGGATCCTCATGGTTCAGCGCTCAGCGCTCGACCGGGCCGGTCGATTCGGCAATCAGTTTCTTGAGATCGGTGTGCAGCTTTGCCGCCGACTTGTGATCGGCGAAGACCGCGCGGCCCGATTCGAAGTGGTCCACGACGATGTTCTGTGCCGCCGACGGCGCAATCTGCAGATGGGCCAGCGTGAATTCCGCAGCGTAGAACGGCACGCCGGCGTCGAAGTAGTCGATCGCGACCAGGACGCGCGTGTGTGGATTGCGCGCCAGCAGATCCGAAATCGTCCCATCGTCGGTACCAGTGGCGGTGAAGGGACCGGTGCCGCCGTTCAGCAGATAGAAGACGCCAGACGTGCTGAACCCGAGATCGTGTTTGAGATAGCCGGTGTAGCCGCTGAGCACGCCCGATGCGATGTCATTCTCGGACGGATCGAACGGCGGAGGCGGCGGCGCCCCAAATCCTCCGCGTCCGCCGCGGCCGCGTCCCCCACGCCCCGAGGCGTAGCCGCCGACGCGATCGTCGGAGACCGACATCGTGCCATGCGCGTCGCGAAACAGCTCCTCGCTGAACCGGTCCCACGGCAGCCGCAGGTCGTTGTTGGTGACAAACGCGGTCGACGTTCCGGTCAGGTGCGCGAGGTCTGCGATGGCCTTCGAGCGTTCGTCGGCCGACATCCGGTCGCCTTTGTAGAGCGCATGGAGGTATTCGCGCGAGGCGAACTGGCGGGCGCGCTCCGCCACCTGATCCGCCGAGAGGTCCTGAAGATCGCCTGGGAGCTTGTGATGCGTCCACGCCGCCAGCGTTTCGGTCGGAAGGAGTGTCAGGTACTGGGCGTCGCCTGCCGTCGCGTCGGCCGACACGGCCACCGACAGCAGCGCGATGCCGTTGACGGGAATCTGGTGCTCGGTCAGGTACACCGCCAGGGACGAGACGCGCGCCGTGTCGAGGTCGCCGCCGATCAGAATGCGCGGCGAGTTCCACCGGTCATAGGTATTGAGGAAGGTGCGGACGAATTCGGCGAGCGACGCCGCATCGCCGCGGGTGTTCCAGAATTCCGGTCCGAGGCTCGGATTGTCGGGACGGCTATATGCGGTGCCAACGGGATTCACGAACACGAGATCGGCCGCGTCGAGCGGCGTATCAGCGTTGTCGATCCAGCGATACGGCGGCAGGCCGGCGGTTCCGTCTTGCGCGAGCGCGATCTTCTTCGGACCGAGGCCGGCGAATTCCTGCCAGGCCGCGGCGACACCCGGCGCACCGCCCACCACGAACGCCAG
>JBOGIZ010000165.1:0-5642 GCA_050747805.1 Vicinamibacterales bacterium
GCGTCGGGATGGGCGAGGGGTTCACCCGCGAGGCGTTGTCCCGTCGCGGCATCGATCGTTCCGTGTGCGAGCTGCACGTCGACGCTTTGCGCGGTCAGCAGCGCCGCGAGCAGCAGCGCCTTGTCGACGTCGTTGCCGCCGCGCGTCGCGAGCGTGCCCCACGCGCCCTTCTGCACGCCCGCGTACGGCTCGTTGGCGATCCGATCGCGCACGAACTGGAACGCGGCCTCGGGCGTGTGAAACGCCTGCCCGGCGGCGTCGAGATCCGCGAGCGGGGGCAGCGCGCCGACGATATGCGCGACGGCATCAGCGCGCGCGTCAAGCGCGTCGATGTCCGCCTTCGTCACCGGACCGTTGTCGGCCGCGGCGGGCTGCTGCTGTTGCGACGTTCCGGGCGCCGGCTGATGCAGCGCCATGCTGGGAACCGCAGCGGCGTTCTGACGTGATGGCGCGGCGCGACGGCAGCCCGGCGATCCGATCACCCCGCCGACGAGTGTTCCCGCGACGATCAGCGCGGGCAGCCGCATCGTCTTCTCCGCATCGAACGGCGACATCCTACTTCAGTCCCCACTTCTCGAGATCGGCCTGGTGGTCCTTTAAAAACTGAATCTGCGCCGGCGTCACGTACGATAGCTTCGCGGCCGCCTGCGCGGGGTATTCGGCCGCGACCCCGGCGCTCATGATCGTGAGCGGGACCAGGACGAACTCGCGCGGCGTGATGTTCAGCGTCTTGAACAGCGCCGCCAGATGAGGCGATTTCTCCATCATCTCGGCCTTCTGGACGTTATAGACGTTGGCTTCCTGCACTTTCTGCATTTCGCCGGCGGTGGCCGGGTCAGGCGGGCTGGTCTGAAACGCTTCGATTTTCTTGGCAGCGGCCGCGTAGCGTTCGCATTTGTCCGCCGTCAGAACGAATTCGTGCATCGCGGCCTCGTCGGGATCCATCCCGCCGCCGGCATTGCCGCGCGCTTGCGCCACCGCCTCGCGGGCAGGGCCGCCAAGGGCGACAAGACTCAGACACAGGCCGACAACGAGGGGGCGAACAGGCATCGAAGCTCCTTCTGAACGCGAAGATCGCATGGTCTGCTACTATCTGGCCGACCGTATCTGACGCCAACGGGCCCGCCAAGTCCTCAAGGCCGTCGTCAATTTTTTCTTAGCGAGTTCTTAGGACCTGCATGTCCAACGATCCACGGCGGTTGCTGGCCTTCGGCCCCTTCGAGCTCCACCGGAACGCAGGGCTGCTGTTCCGTGCCGGCGAACGCGTCGCGCTGCCGCCAAAGGTCCTTCACACGCTCGTCGTCCTCGTCGAACATCCCGGACAGCTGCTGTCGAAGGACGAACTGATGAAGGCCATCTGGCCCGACACCTTCGTCGAGGAACAGAACCTCACGCTCAACATTCATGCGCTGCGGAAGGTGCTGAATGCGGGTGGCACCGGCGAGCGCTACATCGAAACCGTGCCGCGCCGGGGCTACCGGTTCATTGCCTCCGTCAGCGAGACCTCGGGCGCGCCAGCCGTCGAAAGATCGGCATCCGTCGCACCGACAGCAGACGATGACGCGGCCACGGTTCGGCCAGCGCGCACGCCCCACACCGGCAGAGGACTGTTGTGGGGAGCCCCGGCGGTCGTATCGATCCTCGTCGTCAGCGGAATCGCCGCGTCGCGCCTGCTCGCGCACCGGACCGATCTCGACGCCGGTCCCGAGCTGCTGCGACTCACCGACAACATCGCCGAGGATTGGCAGCCCGATGTCTCACCCGACGGGCGGTCGATCGTGTTTGCCAGCAACCGCGACGGCGGCAAGGGGGAAATCTACGCGATGGACGCCGACGGCAGCCATCCGCGCAACCTGACGAACAACCCCGCGAACGACGACACGCCGGCCTGGTCGCCCGACGGGCGCCGGATCGCGTTCCAGAGCGACCGCCGCGGACCGATCGAAATCTTCGTCATGGACGCAGACGGCCGCAATCCGACTCCGGTCACGCGCGGCGCGCGCGCCGCCTGGTCGCCCGATAACCGGCGAATCGCGTATCAGGTGCAAATCGATGGACACTCCGAAATCTCGATCGTGGATGTCTCGGGCGGCGCACCACATCGCCTCACATTTGATCGCTCGTTCGCCGCGGATCCATCGTGGTCGCCGGACGGTACGCGGCTCGCCTTTACGTCAAAGAAGGGGAGCGACCTGCAGGTCGACGTCATGCGGCTCGACGGCAGCGGCCGTACCACGCTTACCAGCGCCGGCAACAACTCGCTGCCGGCATGGTCGCCCGACGGCGAGCGCCTCCTTTTCGACAGCGATCGCGACGGCGTGGCCAAACTGTATGTGATGAACGCGGACGGGACGGTGCAGCACGCCATCGACGATCGGCAGGGATCGGAAGGCGGCTGGTGGCCGACGGGCCATGCCGTGGTTCTCGAGAGCGATCGCGATGGCAACGGCGAGATCTACCGCCTGCGCCTCGCGCGCGAGCCCGATGGCGCGCTTCGTCTGACTCGGAATGTGGCAACCGACGACTATCCGGTGTGGTCGCCCGACGGCCGGTCGATCGCGTTCGAGAGCAATCGCGACGGCAAGCCGAATATCTTCGTGATGGGTGCCGACGGTGAAGGGGCGCGGAATCTGTCGCGCAGTGCGTCGGTCGATCGCCAGCCGGCGTGGTCGGCCGACGGCCGCCTCGCCTTTGCGAGTGAGCGCGGCGGCGGCTCGGCGATCTACGTCATGAACGCTGACGGCACCGGCGCGCGCCGCGTCAGCGACGGCACGGCCGACTGGGCGCCGCACTGGTCGGCCGATGGAACCTCGATCTGCTTTTCGCGCAAGCGCGGCATCTGGACGACGCCGTCGATCGGGGGCACCGCGCGCCGGATCGCGTCGGGCGAGACGTGCGCATGGTCGCCCGATGGCCGCGACATCATTTACGACCGCGACGAGAGCGGCGCGCGCGAGATCTACAGCGCACCGGCGGCGGGCGGCGGAGGCGAAACCTGCCTCTCGCGAAACGGCCGCGGCAATGGCGGCCCCGTCTGGAGCTTCGACGCCTCGCGCATCGCCTTCAACAGCAATCAGGACGGATTCGGTTTCGGGATCTTCGTGATGAACCGGGACGGCACCGCTCAGACGCGGCTGACCGGCCGACGGACCTTCGACGAACATCCCGCCTGGTCGCCTGACGGCGCGTGGATCGCGTTCAGCAGCGATCGCGATGGCAATAAGGAAATCTACAAAGTGCGGCTGCCCGCGCGCTGACGCCTTCGCGCGAGCGCGTAGGATCCGTGTCGCATCGCGGCAGGAGAGCGACGATCAGGAGCCGCAGAACTGCCGGCCCCTGATCTCGCGTCCCCCAAACGCTTCCCTAGCGGGTGCTGCCGGCGCAGGTTGACGCGATCATGCGGATCGAGTCCACCTTCAGCGTCGGCTGCGAGCTGGAGGCGCCGCTGGCGGCCTGGTTTGCCGTGCTGCTCGAGCTCGACGACGCCGTCGAACCCGTCGTCGATGAACCGGAGTAGCTGCTCTGGTTTTCGACGGAGCCCTTCACTTCCACTTTCTGTCCGACGTACTGCGACAGACGGTTCTGGCCGCTATCGTTCAGCGAGTACTCGCTGGCCGTGCTGGCTTCCGAGCTCGCCGGCGTCGCCGAGGTTGCGGTCGAGCCGGCCGCGGTCGACGATGAGTTCGAATTCGATACGTTGGTCAGCACAAAGTTCGAGTTGTTCAAGGACGACTCGTTGGCGGTCGTGCTCGTGCCGCTGGTGGCCGTGCTGCCGGTTGTTCCCGTTGTGCCTGTGGCGCCGCTCTGTGTCCCGTGCTCCACACACCCGGTAACTGTGACCTTGGCGTTCGACGAGCTCGTGCCCATCTGCGACTGCTGCGCGTACACACCCGCGGCCATCAGACCGCTTAGAACCACCGATGTTGCAAACAATGTTTTCTTCATTCGTGCGTCCCTCCTGCGGTTTCAGATTCAGCCCGTGCGATGCAACGCGGGCGCCACAATGGGCCGCGTATGCACGAGCTGATCACTGCCGTGGTGAAAATCGGGCGACGCAGATGAGTTCTAAATAGCGATCAGACCTCTGCGGAGGGCGCGGCGTACGGTCTCGGTTCGATTGTGAGCGCCGAGCTTTCCCGACATCGACGCGACGTGGAACTTGACCGTCTGATCGCTGATCCCGAGCCGCGCGGCGATCGCTTTGTTCGACAACCCTTCGGCCACGAGCTCGAGCACGTCGAGCTCGCGGTCCGTCAAGGCCTCGACCAGGCGGCGCTCGTCATCATCATCATCATCATCATGGCGATCGGCATCATCGCGATCGGCGCCGACGAGCCACGCGTCGCAGTCAACCGCGGCCGCGCGCGCCGCGGCCGCGGTCGGGAACTCGCCCGCGATGACGAGCGCGCCGTCCGCCTGCGCGCGCAGCCGCGCGCGGACGAGATCGGAGCCGATGAGGATAACGCGCATGCGCGGAAGAACCACGGACCGGGCGGCCGCCCGTCGTCACGGGCGCTCGCCGACTGTCGCTGCCACGTCAAGCGGCGTGCCGCCTCGAACCAGCCGAAGCGTCAGCCGCTGCCCGATCGGCCTCGCCAACAGCACGTCGAGCAGGTCTTCCGGCGATTCGACCGCCCGTCCGTCGAACTCGACGATGACGTCTCCCACTAGGACGCCGGCTGCCGCCGCCGGGCTCCCGTCGTTCACGCTCACGACGAGCAGCGCGCGCGCGCGATCGGCCGCGGGCCGCTGATCGACCGGCAGTGTGACCGGCTGCGCGGCGATCCCGAGATACCCGCGCTTGATGCTGCCGTGCTCGAGCAGTATCGCCGCCGTCTTCCACGCGATCGGCGCGGGAATCACGACGCCCAGCCCGCGGATCTTCGCCGCGGTCGCGACGCCCAGCAATGCGCCGGCCGCGTCGACGAACGCGCCGCCCGAAAACCCGTCGTGCATCGGCGCGCTCGTGCGGATCACCTGTTCGATTGCGCGCCGGCGTCCGGTCGTGAGCGGGCCGCCGATGACGGACACGAGCCCGCCGCTCACCGTCAGCGCGTTGCTCCAGGAACGCGCGAGCGCCATCCCGATGTGGCCGACCCGAGCAGGGGTTTGGGACGGGACGAGCGGCGGCAGATCGAGTCCGCCGACGCGCACGACCACGAGGTTTGTGGTCGGATCCCAGCCGGCGAGCTCCGCATCGACTGCCGTGCCGTCGGGACGCCGCACCTGAAGACCCTCGTCTCGACCGAGCGCCCGCGCGGTCGTGAGCACGGCGCCGTCGGCGTAGACAACCCCGCTGCCGGGCCGCCGGTGTCCGATCACCTGCACGACCGAACGGCCGACCGACTCGGCGACGTCAGCGAGTTGATGAGAGAATTGTAAAAGCGTTGTGTCCTGTGTCATGCGCCCATCATGCACGCGGGGACATCGTCGCCGCATCACCCAAACGGGTGTACCCGACGATCGGAGTCGATGAGGCGCTGTGGCCGTAATCCGTATATTTCGTGGTAACCGTATTCCGTGTACTCCGTGGCCTACTTCGCCGGGCCGCGCACGACCTGGACGAAGCCTTCCGGCCGAATCCATTTCGTGAACGCCGCGCGGACATCCGCGGCGCTCATCGCGAAGTAGCGCCGGCCGGC
>JBOGIZ010000166.1:0-7507 GCA_050747805.1 Vicinamibacterales bacterium
CATCGACCCCGCTCGTCTCAAGCAGCTGCTCACGATCGGGCTGCCGGCCGCCGGGCAGACCGTACTCGAAGTCGGGGTGTTCGCGGCCGCGACGGCGCTTGCCGGCCGCGTGTCGGCACAGGCGCTCGCTGCGCATCAAATCGCGCTGAACTTCGCCGCGTTCACGTTCATGGTGCCGTTCGGGCTCGCGTCGGCGGCGGCGGTGCGCGTCGGGCACGCCGTCGGCCGACACGACAGACGCGGCGCGGCCGCGGCTGGCTGGATGGCCATCGCGCTCGGCGTCTTTTTCATGTCGGCGGCTGCCGTCGTGTTTCTCACGATGCCGCGCATGCTGATCCGCGCGTTCACGAGCGACATCTCGGTGATCGATACCGGCGCGGCGCTGCTGGTCGTGGCCGCCGCCTTCCAGCTCTTCGATGGCTTGCAAGGCGTCACGACAGGCGCGCTGCGCGGGTTGGGCAATACGCGGACCGCGATGCTCTGGAACCTCGGCGGCCACTGGGCGATCGGGCTGCCGCTCGGCTATGTCCTCTGTTTTCACGAAGGCGCGGGCGTCGTCGGCCTCTGGTGGGGATTGTCCACCGGGCTCATGATCTGCGGCGTGGCGCTTGTGGTCGTCTGGGCGCGCCATACCGTGTGATCACCTGGCGGCGATCCGCTGCAGAAAAATCCCGACGACAACCGCGCGCAGGCGCAATCGGATGCAACGTCGGACGAGGTGGGGAGCCGGCTCGATCCCGATTACACGGAACAGTCCGACCGTGCGCACGGCCAGGGATCCGACGCGAACGGCATTCCAGAATTCGACGAGGCTGAAGGAACCGAACGGAAGAGGCTCTATAAAAACGGCGCCAAAATTGTCAGCCGCATCGACTGACGAGTGGCACTGCGCCGGGAAAAGGCCGTTCCGGCCGAAAGAAATCTGCGCGCCGGGAGACATCTGGCGTTACCAAACTGTGATTCCTCGATCTTGCGCCTCTTATTTCCAGGCCGGGCCGCGGCATTGAAGTTGCCCCTCCTGATCGCGACGTTGTGGTTCAGCGAGCCGAATGTGCGTTCGGTGCGGCTGGTTCGTCGCAATCAAGGAGCCTGGAATGAGAAACGTCGTCGTTGTAATCCTCGCGGTTGGTGTGTCCGTCACGATGGCGCGGAACGCCGAGGCGTCGCCGATTACGATCGATATCGGAAGCTTTTCGGGCGGCACCGCCGTCATCCATGCCCCAGGCACACTCGCCAACGGGTTGGACGTTGAACTCGGTAGCGTCCTCATCACGGGTCCCCTCGGGACGTTTGGCAGCTATTGCGTGGATCTGCAGCACTACGACATACAAGGAGCAAATGAGACCGTCGTCAACACGATGGACAACTGGAGCAACACGGTGAGCGGCACGCCGGATCCCCAGGGAGGCCGCGAGGCCTCATGGCTGTACAACACCTACGAGCCTGCCGCCTTCGGCAACCAGACTGACGAGGCCGCGCTGTCGCTCGCGATCTGGAACGCGCTCTACGACACCGATTACACGGTGCTGTCCGGGTCCGGGTTCTCTGTGACGTCTCTCTCGAATGCGACGTACGGAACGATTGCCAATCAGTATCTGAGCGCGCTGCAGACAGAGCTGGCCAGCGGCGCGGCGCTTCCGGACGATCTCTGGCTGCAAACGGCGAATTCGTCGCCGCACTACGCGCAGGACTTCATCGCGCCGGTTCCAGAACCCGGCACGCTCGTGTTGCTCGCGACGGGCGTCGCGGGCGCCGTCACGCGTCGCCGCGCGCGTCGCCAATCCCGGTTGTCGGCGACAGCTGCTCACTGAGTCGCGTTCACGCGCTCGGTGTGGAGCGTCCGGCGCAGAAGCCGTGACGCGGGCGGCGGCTGCCCGGACGCTCCAGATTCCGGATGCTGAAAGCGGTTTCCATAAATCGGCCGACGTCGCGCGAGAGCGCGTGCAGGGGAGGCCGAGGGGCGAAGCCCCTCGAAATTAAACCTTGCGCGGATACTTGGCCGACACGTACGAATCCAGCAGATCGCGAAAGGCGGCGGCCAATTCCTCATACGTGCCGCGCAGCGTGGTGACATGTCGGCCGTCGATGTAGACCGGACAGTTCGGCGCCTCGCCCGTACCCGGCAGGCTGATGCCGATGTTCGCGGCCTTTGACTCGCCGGGGCCGTTGACGACGCACCCCATGACGGCGAGCGTCATCGTCTCGACGCCTTCGTACTCGCGCTTCCAGTCGGGCATCCGCGATCGGATGTAGTCCTGCGTCCGCTCGGCGAGTTCCTGGAACGTGCTGCTCGTCGTGCGGCCGCAGCCAGGGCAGGCGGTCACGCTTGGCGAAAACGATCGAAGTCCGAGCGCCTGCAGCAGCTCGCACGCGGCATAGACCTCTTCGCGCCGATCTCCGCCGGGACGCGGCGTCAACGAGACACGGACGGTGTCGCCGATGCCTTCGTTGAGCAGCACGCCCATCGCCGATGCCGACCAGACGAGTCCCTTCGTGCCCATGCCCGCCTCGGTGAGCCCGAGATGCAGCGGCTGCTCCGTGCGGCGCGCCAGCTCCCGATAGATCGCGATGAGATCGCGCGGCCGCGACGTCTTGCACGAGACGATGATCTGATCGCGGCGCAGGCCGGACTCGAGCGCGAGATCGATCGACTGCAGCGCCGAGAGCACCATGCACTCGTTGATGATGTCCTCCGAGGTGCGGCCCAGATCCCGGTCGGTGTTTTCCTGCATGTTGGCGACCACGAGTTCCTGATTGAGCGATCCGCCGTTGACGCCGATGCGCACGGGCTTCCCGCGATCGCGCGCCACGCCGCAAATCGTCGCGAACTGCTCGTCGCGTCGCTTGCCCGTGCCGACGTTCCCCGGGTTGATCCGGTACTTGTCGAGCGCCGCCGCGCAATCCGGATACCGCGTCAGCAGAAGATGCCCGTTGTAGTGGAAGTCACCGATAAGCGGAGCGGTCACGCCCGCGTCCAGCATGCGGCGCTTGATCTCCGGCACCGCCGCCGCGGCCTCCGGCACGTTGACGGTCACGCGCACCATCTCGGAGCCCGCCTGCGCCAGCTCGATGCACTGCTGCGCGGTCGCTGCCGCGTCCCCCGTGTCGGTCATCGTCATCGACTGGACGACGACGGGCGCGCCGCCGCCGACCTGAACGTTTCCGACGCGCACGCCGATCGTTCGATGGAGCTTGACGGTCTGCACGGTCGACCGATCATAGCATCAGGTCCGGCGGCGCTTTTGCATTACGGCCCTCTGCCCGCTACCATCGTCGTAATCCAAGCCGGGCCATTTCCTTTGAGGCAGAGGAGACCGTTTGTGACAATCAACCCTCGCGCCGTCCTACCGCTTGTCGTCTGTGCGCTGTTCCTGCCTGGCGTGCGGCAAAGTGCCGCGCAGCCGCCGCGGTATCGGCAAGATCGCGCGTCGGTCACGCCTGTCGACATTCAGCGTCTGCAGGACGAGGTGTACGGCGCCTCGAACGACGTCGCTGCTCTCGGCAGCAGCGATCCATCGCGCGGCGGCGGCCTGCAGCGCCGTCTCGACGATCTGCGCGACGAAGTCGTGTACTTGAAAGTCAAGCTGCGCAAGGAAGGCTACGTCTCGCGCGCAGAATACCAAGACCTGTGGACACGAATCGCCGATCTTCGTTCGGCGGCTCGAGGTGGGGGCCCGCCGCCGCAGCCGCCCGTTCAGGCGCAGCCGTATCCGCTGCCGCCGCCGCCCCCCGGAGCGCCTGCGCCCTACGGCGGTGTCACGGAGCAGCAGGTGTCGCAGCCCGGCGTCGTGCCGGCAGGCCAGCAGCTCGACGTCCGCGTCGACAGCGATCTGAGCTCCGCTACCGCGCAGGTCGAGGACCGGTTTACGGCCAAAACGGTCGTCGACGTGTACCAAGGCAACGACATCCTGATTCCCGCGGGTTCCGAGCTTCGCGGCGTCGTGAGTTCCGTCACCAAAGCGTCAAGAATGGATCGTAAGGGGACCCTGACGCTCGCGTTCGATCAGATCACCGTCGGTGGGAAGACGTATCCGCTTCATGCGACGGTCACGCAGGCACTTGAAGGCGGAGGCGCCAGAAGCGACGCGGGAAAAATCGGCGCAGGCGCGGGCGTCGGCGCGATCCTTGGCGGCATTCTTGGCGGGGTCAAAGGCGCGGCCCTCGGGATCCTGATCGGCGGCGGCGGCACGCTCGCCGCGAGCGCAGGAACCGATGTGACGCTTCCCGCCGGATCCGTGCTGCGAATCAGTTTCGATGAACCGCTCCAGGTGAGATAGGAGCAACAGGTGAGATAGTGCAATTGGTGAATTCGTGGGTTGGTGACTTGGTGAATTGAATTGGTGAATCAGGCTGCCTCGAACGAGCGGGTCCGCAATTCACCGCTTCAATTCACCAGATCACCAATTCACCAACTCACCAATTGCACGATTCACCAAGTGCGTAGCTCCGCCCTTGCCGCCGCGATCGTTCTGACGATATCTTTCTCGGTGTGCGCGCCCGAGAGGAACCACGCCTCGAATTGCGACGGCGGGGGATAGACCCCGCGCGCGAGCATGCCTTTGAAAAATCGGGCGTACTGATCGACGTTCGCCTTCGCCGCCGACTCGTAATCGCGGACCGGCGCGGCCGTGAAGAATGGCGTCATGATCGATCCGAACGCGTTCACCTGCATGGGAACGCCGGCCGCGCGCGCCGCGGCCGCAAGGCCATCGGCGAGCCGCGCGCCGAGCGAGGCGAGGCGGCGATAGAGCGTCGGCGACAGCTCTGACAACGACCAGATGCCGGCGGTCATTGCGAGCGGGTTGCCCGAGAGCGTCCCCGCCTGATACACCGGCCCGGCCGGCGACACGAGCTCCATGAGATTCGCGCGGCCGCCGTACGCGCCGACCGGCAAGCCTCCGCCGATGATCTTGCCGAGGCATGTCAGGTCCGGCTTGACGCCGAACAGCCGTTGCGCGCCGCCGGCCGACGCGCGAAACCCCGAAATCACTTCGTCGAACACGAGCACGATCCCCTCGCGATCGCAGATCGACCGGAGGCCGCTCAGAAATCCATCGGCAGGAGGCACCACGCCCATGTTGCCGGCGATTGGCTCGACGATGAGCGCCGCGATCTGCCCGCGGTTCGACGAGACGAGCGCGTCGACGGAGGCCACGTCGTTGTAGCGCGCGATCAGCGTATCGGCGGCGGCCGCCGCGGGCACGCCGGGACTGGTCGGGACGCCGAGCGTCATCGCTCCCGATCCGGCCTTCACCAGGAACGGATCGGCGTGGCCGTGGTAGCAGCCCTCGAATTTGATGATGCGATCGCGCCCGGTCGCGGCGCGCGCGACGCGGATCGCGCTCATGGCGGCCTCGGTTCCCGAGCTGACGAACCGCACCCGCTCCATCGACGGCATCAGAAGCGCCACACGATGAGCGAGACGGGTCTCGAGCTCGGTCGGCGCGCCGAAACTCGTGCCGCGCGCAGCCGCGCTGCCGAGCGCTTTGAGCAGTCCTTTCGGCGCATGGCCGTGGATGAGCGGCCCCCACGACATGACGTAGTCGATGTAGGTGTGTCCGTCGGCGTCTTCGATGCGGGCCCCGGATCCGCGTATCGCAAAGAGGGGCGTTGCGCCGACCGACTTGAACGCGCGAACCGGACTGTCGACGCCACCCGGCAGGATGCGCGCCGCGGCCGCGAACAGCCGCTCGGAGTTGCGATAGCGATGCGAGCCGCGACGCATCCGCATCCCGTATAGGGCTATTGCTTGCCCACCGCGGCCGCGATCACTTCGGCGGCCTTCGCGACGAGCGGTGTGATGAGATCCTCGCCGTTGGTCTGTGCCGTGGCCTTATCGGATTTGTGCGACAGGATCGTCTTGCCGTCGGCCGTCGCGACCCCGTAACCGAGCGTCATTTCGTCCTTGGTGCGGGTTGCGTAGGCGACGGAGCTCACAGCTTCCGTGCCGCCGACAGCCGCGCCGGCGGCGATCGCGCCCGCCGTGCCCGAGTAAGGAACATAGCGAGCCGCTGTTCCGGCCGCGTTGGTCAGACCCGCCAGCTTGTGATGATCGCCGTGATGCTTTTCTTCGAGCGTCAGCGTCAGCACGCGGGTGCAGTTCTTCTGCCGCGCCTCCTCCGCCGCTTGCGAGGGCAGCCGCGCTTCGAGAGGCACCGCCTTCATCGACGGACCGGTCAGAAAGGAAACAAACAGATTGCGCACGGCGGTCGCCACCGCATCCGCCTGGCCCTCGACGCCGGTGACCAGCGGCTGCACGACGGCGATGCACACGTCGTCGGCCGCAGGCTTCGCGGCTGACGCCTCGTGGGCGGCTGCCGGCAGAGCCGGCGCAAGAAGGATGACGACGAGCGCGCGCGTGACGTGACGGAGTGCGGGCATTCAGCCTCCTCTGAAAACGACGCCTAGTATATATGGCAACGTTGCGGCGGCCGATCACGTCTCAGGCATCATGCACATCCGTCAGGCGTAATCACATCACCACAACGTCCGCGCCGGATACTGCGTGACCGCCGGATCGGGCGTGACGATCGTCAGGCCGTGGACGATGGCCTGCGCGACGAGCATGCGATCGAAGGGATCGGCGTGCAGCGGCGGCAACTTCGCCACGTGGAGAGCGGATTCCTCGTCGATGGGAAGCGTCTTGAACTCAAAGCGTGAGCGCAACGTGCGGACGAATTCCGGCAGCGGCGTGGGCAGCGGCAGCTTCCCTCGCGCATGTTTGATCGCGATCTCCCAGACGCTCGCCGCGCTGACGTAGACGTCTGGTCCCGATCGCAGCAGGGCCTCGGTATTCGCCGAAATGCGGCTGCTGCCCAGACTCAGCCACAGCAGCGTACATGTATCGAGGAGCAGTTTCACCGCTTCCGGCGCCGCCCACGCATTCCGTCGTTTGCCGGCTTCTCGGCCAGGCGCGAGGGAACCTCCGATGGATCTCCGCCGTACCACTGGGCGAGTTCCTCATCGCTCAGCGGCTCAAAGAATGCGGGATCGATCGTCCAGTCCGGATAGATCGGGCTCAGATCCCGCGGCGTCTTCCGGGCGGACTCGATCGGCTTCAGCTCCGCGACCGGCTGGTTCCGATTGCAGATGACGACCGTCTCGCCGCGCGCGGCGGCTTCCACAAGCTCCGAAAGCTTGGCCTTTGCCTCGGCGATATTGACTATCATTATGACCATCATGATAGTCAGATATGAGGTTAAATGCAAGCCTCAGGCGAGCGCGCGCGCAGCGTCGCGCGCGGAGTAGGTCACGATGATGTCGGCGCCGGCGCGGCGGATCGCGGTCAGCGTTTCCATCATTCTTATCCGAGGGGCTTCGCCCCTCGGACTCCCCCACACGCGCTCTCGCTCGCCGGCTTCGCCCGGCTCCCTCCGATCGCGTGGCTCGCGTCGCTGCGCTCGCTCGCTAGGCCAAGGCGCGCCCAACTTCGCTCGCTATGCCAGCGCGCGCGCAGCGTCGCGCGCGGAGTAGGTCACGATGATGTCGGCGCCGGCGCGGCGGATCG
>JBOGIZ010000167.1:0-1605 GCA_050747805.1 Vicinamibacterales bacterium
CTGCAGCGCACCGACGAAGGACGCGGTGCGGCGGCCCCGGTTGCCGTGATAAGCGATCGATTATGGAAGGCGAGACTGGGCGGCGTGCCCGACGTCCTGGGTCGAACGCTCCGTCTCAACGGACGGCCATACGTCATCGTGGGTGTGGCTCCTGCCGGATTTCAGTTCCCTGATGCCGTCTCGCCAGACGTGTTGCTTCCGCTGACATTGCCGGCGAACAGTTCCGTAGTGCGTTCACTGGCTGTCATCGGTCGAATCCGGGCCGGGGAATCGATCGACGACGTGGAACGGGAACTGATTCTCGTGATCAAAGAGGCGGCAGCGACATTTCCACCCGCGATGGCGCCAATCCTGGCGCGCGGTGCGCGCGCAGAAGTGTTACCGCTGCAGCGGCGTCTGCTGGGCGACCTCGGTCGGCCGCTGCTCATGGCGCTCGCCGCTGTGAGTATCGTGCTGCTCATCGCCTGCGCCAATGTTGCTGGACTTCTTCTCGCGCGCGCCGCGCGCCGCGACCAGGAGCTGTGGACGCGGATCGCATTGGGCGCGACGCCGGCGCGCCTGGCGCGACTGATACTCAGTGAAACGCTGGTGCTGACAACGGCGGCCGGGGCGGCAACGCTTGCCCTGCTCTACTGGTCCATGACTGCTCTACGAGCCGCGCTCGTGCAAACCGTTCCACATCCTGAAACGATCGGCGTCGACCTCCGCATCGTCGTGTTTCTCATCGCGATCGTCCTATTCGCGACGATTGCGTGCGCGTTGAGCCCCATCTTCCGGCTTACTCGCTCACTTGCGCGTCCCGGGTCCTCGTCCTCTGGCAGAACAGTTCGATTTGGAACGGACCACGGCATGCGACGGTGGTTCGTCGCAGGTCAGGTGTCGACGTCGTTCGTCCTGCTGCTCACCGGCCTGCTGTTGCTTCAGACGCTCTGGCGGCTCGAGGCCGTTCACGTAGGATTCGAGCCGAAGAATGTGTGGACGTTTCGGATTCCCGCACTGACCCTTCGGCGGCCTGTCGTCGACACGCAGCAGGCGATCCTTGACCGAATCAGCCAGCTTTCAGGTGTCGTGTCCGCCGGTGCGAGCTCAGCGTTTCCACTGGATGGCCATAACTTTCGATTCACGATTCCAGTTGCAGACCAGCCACCACCACCGGTCGAAGCCGAAGACGCGACGGGCGTTGATGCGGTCTCGACGGATTACTTCCAGACGATGCGGATACGCGTGCTCGAAGGCCGCGCCTTCGATCGGCACGACTCGTCGGACGCCCCGGCGGTGGCAATCGTGAATCAGGCGTTCGTCCGCTCAGTCTTGGATAGTCCCCGTGCGCTGGGGCGCCGGATCGCTCTCGGCGGCGGACCGCAGGATGCCACAATCACCATTGTCGGGGTTGTCGAGAACGTCAAGGACGGCAACCCGGGCGATCCCGTTCCGCCCATTGTGTACCGGCCGTTTGCCCAGGCAGGCGCACAAATGGGCTGGCCGACGGTAGACGTCGTCGTTCGCACCGTCTCAGAGCCAACCGCGATTGCGAAGAACGTCCGGGACGCCGTTCGCGATATCGCGCCGGCGGCGACCGTGTACGACTAGAACACAATGGACGGC
>JBOGIZ010000168.1:0-6369 GCA_050747805.1 Vicinamibacterales bacterium
TGTATGAATCATTCGCCAACCGCCATCAAAGACCTGTCCACCATGACGCGTGCTTGGACGCTTGCGTCCACCATGGTGTGGACCACGGCGCTGTCCGCCGGCGCACAGCCTGCTGCGACACCGCCGCCCGCGTCGCCGACGATCACGCTGGGAGGCTACGTTCAAGGCGAGCTTGACGCCGGCGCCGTCGGCGACACGCGTTTCCCGGCGTCCGACCGCTTCTTTGTCAGGCGGGCGCGCCTGACGGCCAGCGGGACCGCCGCGCCAACCTTCGCTTACCGGGTGCAGGTGGAATTTGCCGGCGGTCTTGGCGCCGCCAGCAGCGTGTCGGCGACGTTGACGGACGGCTGCATCGAATGGACGAAGTTCGCCGAGATGCACGTGCTGTTCGGGCAGATGAAAGCACCGTTCGGCCGGGAATGGCTCGTCCCGAGCACGCGCCTCGACACGGTGGAACGCACGCTCGTCACCGATCGATTGACGTTGAATCGCCAAATCGGCGTCGAGGTCACCGGCACGCTCCAGGACGCCCGTGCGGGATACCTGGCGGGGGTCTTCAACGGAAACGGCCGCAATACCACCGTGAACGACAATAGCCGCTTCATGTACGTCCTGCGCGGAAACGTCGTGCCGTGGCGGACCTCGACCGGCAGGCTCGACGTCGGCGCGAGCGGCTATTGGTCGAACGACACGCGCCTGTCGATGCCCTCCGAATTCGCGTTTGATTCCACGCCCGCCACGACTGGCGCCGACAATCTGTTCACCGGGCATCGAACGGGCCTCGGCGTCGACGCGCATTTTCAGCAGGAAGGCTGGCGCGCGGAGGCGGAAGCACTCCACGTACGCTTCGATCAGGACGCTCCGGCGGCGCACCCGCTCGTCGTGAGCGATGGCTGGCACGTCTCGGCCGCACGGAACGTCTACCGGCCGTCACTGCAGGTCGTCGGGCGCTACGAGCGGTATCGGCCCGACACCAGCATCGACGGGAATGAGACCCGAACCTGGCTGGGCGGCTTCAACTACTATGTGCATGCCGATCGCGCGAAGCTGATGGCCGACTGCCTGTGGGTGGACGCGCCGAACGATCCGGCCTCGCATGCGAAGCTGTTGGCGCAGCTCCAGGTCGTGTTTTAGCGGGAAAGTGCTTACATGCGGCTGACGGTCAGTGAAGCGGCGGTTCGCCTGGGCGTCAGCTACTCCACGCTCAAGCAGTGGATCTACAAGGGCGCCGTGCGGACCACGCACACGGCGGGCGGCCATCATCGCATCGACGAATCCGAGATCGATCGCCTGCTGGGCGGCGCCGGTCCGGCGAGTCCGCGCCGGCGGCGCAGCCGCGGCACGCCGCTCATCGTGTCCATCAGCGGCCGCAACCAGTTGCGCGGCATCGTCGACGAGGTGCGCATCAGCGGCGTGTTGGCGCAGGTCCGTCTGCGCATCGGCGATCAGCGCCTGACGGCGGTGATCACGCGCGACGCGGTGGACGAGCTGCGCCTGAAACGCGGCGACGAGGCGCTGGCGATCGTCAAAGCCACCGAGGTAATGGTGGCGCGCGAGGCGGCGGCCGCTGCGAACGTGCGTTTGACCAGGCGCCGACGGCGGCCGTAAGCTGAAAAGGTTGGGATCCCGACGCGTGGTGCGATCGCGCAGCTTCGTACGCACGACGCGGGCGATTGTCGCCTGTCTGATGGCCGTGCTCGTGTGCCCTGCGGTCGGCGAGGCGGCGGCGCTGGCGTCCGGCGCGCCGTCGGCCTGCGCCTCGGCGCACGCATGCTGCCGTACGAAGGCGCGCGGCGCGTGCCGGTGTGGCATGCACGACGCGAAGGACAAGATGGACGGCCACTGTCAGCGGACCGGCTGCAGAATGACGTGCGACAGCCACGCCGGCGCATCCCTGCTGCCGGCGACGTTCATCGCGCTCGATCCGCCTCAGAGTGGACACGTAACCGCATTCACCGGCACGCCGCTTTCTTTCCAGCGTCCCGTGCCCTGCACATCGTTCATCGCGATTCCGCGGACGCCTCCCCCGCGTCTCACGCCGCCGCGCGTGTGACTCGTTCGTCTCCGCGCGAGTGTCCGGCTCGCCGCGGCCGCCTTTTTTATTTGTCTTCGGGGAGGTCTCTGTGTCTTCTATCCAGAAACGCTGGGCGGCGGCGCTCGTGTGCGCCATCGTCGCTCTGACGGCGCCCGTGTTTGCCGCGGGGGGGTCCGTCAAAGGCATCGTCCATGATCCGCAGCATCGTCCCGTGCCGGGCGCGACGGTCACCATTAAGGCGCGGACGACCGACTGGCAGCAGACCGGCGTGACGGACGCGAACGGCGAGTTCGAGTTCGCGTCGGTTCCCCCTGGCGACTATACGGTGACCGCTGCCCTCACGGGCTTCACGCCCGTCAGCCAGGCCGTGACCGTGCTCTCGGACGCATCGCCGCTGCTGCATTTTCAACTCGAGGTTTCGAGCCTCAGTCAATCGGTGACGGTGTCCGCTGGCGCCGAATCGGCGCGGCCTGACACGATGACGCCGACGACGCTCGTGAGCCGCGCGGACATCGCCGACACGCCTGGCGCCGATCGTACGAACGGTCTCGAGGCGATCACCGCGTTCGTGCCCGGCGCCTACGTCGTGCACGATCAGCTGCACGTTCGCGGCGGCCACCAAGTCAGCTGGCTCGTTGACGGAGTCCCCGTACCCAACACGAACATCGCCAGCAACGTCGGGCCGCAGTTCGATCCAAAGGACATCGACTACATGGAAGCGCAGCGCGGGAGCTACGGCGCCGATTATGGCGACCGCACGTACGGGGTGTTCAACGTCGTGCCGCGCACGGGCTTCGAGCGCGACAACGACGCCGAGATTGTCGCCAGCGCCGGAAGCTTCGGCCAGACAAACGATCAGGTCAGCGTCGGCGGACACACGGAGCGATTCGCGTACTACGCGAGCGGCAACGGGAACCGGAGCGATCTCGGGCTCGAGACGCCGGTCGCGCAGGTGCTGCACGACCGCGAACAGGGTGGCGGCGGCTTCGCGTCGTTCGTGTTCAACGCCAACCCATCGAATCAGATCCGGATCGTGACCTCGCTCAGGCGCGACGACTACCTGATCCCGAACGACCCCGACGCGCAGGCCGCCGGCGTGAACGACAACGAACACGAAGCGGACGGATTCGTCACGGCGTCGTGGGTTCGGACGTATTCGACCTACGCAACGGTGACGGTGTCGCCGTTCTATCACTACAATTTGGCGAATTACGAGGGCGGCGCGACCGATTTCCCGACGAGCGCGGGCGATCGGCGCCGCTCCGAGTATGGCGGCGCGCAGGCGACGCTCGAAGGCGGAGGGACGCGGAACAGCTATCAGGCCGGCTTCTACGGCTTTCATCAGGGGGACGACGAGCGGTTCTCGGTCACCTTCAACGACGGAAGCAGTCCGAACTTCGTCGATCGCGAGTCGCCGGCCGGACATCTGCTGGCCCTTTTCGCCCAGGACAAATTCCGCGCGGCCGACTGGTTGACGCTCACCGCCGGCGTCAGGCAGACAAATTTTTCGGGCGCGATCTCGGAGCGCGCGACGAGTCCGCGCATCGGCGCGTCGCTCCAGATCCCGGGCGGGCACCTCGTCGTCCGCGGCTTCTACGGACGCTATTACCAGGCACCGCCGCTGGTGACCGTCGCGGGGCCGCTCGTTCAGTTCATTACCGCGCAGGATCTGGGCTTCGTGACGCTGCGCGGCGAACGCGACAGCGAATACCAGGCCGGCGTGACGGTACCTGTGGCGGGCTGGACGTTCGACGCCGACCAGTTCAGAACCATGGCCACGAACTTTCTCGATCACGACAGCGTCGGGAACTCCAACGTGTTCCTGCCGCTCACAATCGCGGGCGCGCGCATCCGCGGCATCGAGTTCACCGCCCGGTCGCCGCGCAGCTGGCGGCGCCTGCAGGTCCACGTCGCCTACTCGCACCAGCACGCCGAAGGGCGCGGCGCGATCACGGGAGGCCTCACCGACTTCGAGCCGCCCGAGGACAATTCGTACTTTCCGCTCGATCACGATCAACGCAACACGCTCTCGGCCGGCGTGTCGGGTACCCTCCCGCACGGCGTCTTCGCGGGCGCGAACGCGTACTACGGGTCCGGCGTCCCCGACGACGACACCGGCTCGTATCTGCCGTCGTATGCCACGATCGATCTCACCGCGGGAAAACAGCTCCGCAAGGATCTGTCCGCGTCGATCAACGTCCTGAATGCGGGCAACCGCCACGTGCTCATCGACAACAGCCTGACGTTCGGGGGCGTGCACTTCAACAATCCGCGCGAGGTGTACGTGGAGCTGCGGTATCGGTTTCATTACTGACGCCCGAGCGCGCGCATCTGCCTGCGAAACGCGGTAGGGTGTGACAATGCGTCGCGCGCTCCCGACCCTGGTCTGCCTGACGGTCCTCCTCGGCGCCACTGCGGCGCGGCCGGACGGCCAGGCAGCGTCCGCCTCCCGCCACAACGTGCTGATCTTCGTCGCCGACGGGCTCCGCCACGACTCCGTGACCGCGCAGGAGACGCCTGCCCTGTGGCGCGTGCGCTCGGAGGGCGTCCATTTTGAAAACAGCCACGCCGTGTACCCGACGTTCACCACCGCGAACGCCTCGGCGATCGCGTCCGGGCACGGACTTGGCGACACCGGCGACTACAGCAACACGATCTGGGGACGTTTCGCCCCGTTCGACACCGGCGATTTCGATCAGCTTCCCGGCACGCCGGTTCCCTTCCTCGAAAGCGACCGCATCGTCGCTGAATTCGACGCGCACTTCGGGGGCAACTACCTGGGAACGGCGACGCTCCTCGAGATGGCGCGAGCGCATGGCTACCGGACGGCGGCCATGGGCAAGGAAGGTCCGACCGCGATTCAGGACGCGCCGGCGATCTCGCCCGTCGACGGGGCGTTTCCGGCCTCCATTCCCGGCATCGTGATCGACGATGCCACCGGAAATGGGACCGGGTTGCCGCTTTCGGCCGAAGTGCGCGCGGAAATGCTGAACGCGGGCTTTCCGACGGCGACGCCGACCCGCAGCAACGGCTACGGGCCCACGTCGCCGTTCAACAACGGGTACTCGGGCGACCGGCTGCACCGCGGCACGCTCGAAGCGAACCTCGTACAAGAGCAGTGGCTCGCGGACGCGGCAACGCGGTTTGTTCTGCCGCGGCTGACGGCCGATCCGTCCACTCCGTTCGCGCTGCTGTTCTGGTCGCGCGATCCGGACGGCACCCAGCACAACCAGGGCGACAGCCTGGGCGCGGCCGCGCCGGGCATCAACGGTCCGACGTCAATGCGCGGCCTGAAGAATGCCGACCGCACGTTCGCTCAGCTGCTCGCGTGGCTCGACGCGCGGCCCGCTGTCAAGGCGAACACCGACATCATCGTCGTCTCGGATCACGGCTTCGCGACGATCAGCCGTTCGACGCTCGATCGAGACGGCCACGTCACGACGCGCGAATCGGCGCAGCACGACTATCTCGCGGTTGGAGGCGGCGTCGACACGCTCAAAGGCACACTGCCGAGCGGATTCCTCGCCATCGATCTCGCGTACGACATGCAGTTGCGCATTTTCGATCCAGAGATCCATCCAGCGGGCAGTCCTCTCTTCAAGCAAGTGCGCATCGGCGCGAAAACCGATGCGGCGCCGATCGGGCCATGGGAGCGGCCGGTCACCGGCAGCGCGCTCGTCGGCAGCCGGATCCGCCGGCCGGACGGATCGGATGCGCGCTTCATCGTCGCGGCGAATGGCGGGTCGGATCTCATCTACGTGCCCGACGGCAGCGCCGATACCGTCCGCGAGATCGTGAACCGCGTCGTCACGTACGACTATGTCGGCGGCGTGTTCGTAGACGATCGATACGGCGATCTCCCGGGCACGCTTCCGCTGAGCGCGATCAATCTGGTCGGCAACAGCAAGGTGCCCCGGCCCGCTGTGGTCGTCGCATTCAGGCACTTCTACCCCGACCCGTCGGATCTCAAGAGCGCGCACCAGGTCTGCGATTCGTGGCTCCAGGAAGGCCAAGGCAACCACGGCGGATTCGGGCGGGACTCGACGTTCAACTATCTCGCCGCCATCGGCCCCGATTTCAAGCAGCGGTTCACCGATCCGATGCCCGCCGGCAATACGGACATCGCGCCGACGCTGGCGCATCTCCTGGGGTTCGATCTGCCGCCCGGCCCGCTGGTCGGCCGTGTGCTCAGCGAAGCGCTGGCGGGCGGACCATCGCCGTCGGCGGCGCGCGTGCAGTATCAGCGCTCGACTCCGGCGAACGGACATCAGACCGTTCTCGTCTATCAGCAGGACGGCGGCGAGCGCTATCTCGACGCCGCATGCTTCGTTCCG
>JBOGIZ010000169.1:0-2196 GCA_050747805.1 Vicinamibacterales bacterium
CTCCGCGCCCCGCACTCCGCACGCCGCACGCCGCTACGGAACCTTGCCCTTGTCCCCCGTCTGCTGCTGCTCGCGATCCAGCTCCACCATGTCGGCGTCGTCCTCCGTCTTGCCGAGCAGGTAGCGACAGAAGTATTCGGCGCGGCGCTGATTCACGTAGGCCGCATCACCCGTGTATGGATGCCGCATGCCTGGCAGGATCATGAAGTCGAACCGCTTGTTGGCTTTGATCAGCGCGTTCGCAAGACGGAACGTGTTCGCCGGATGCACGTTGTTGTCGATGTCGCCCGTGACCAGCATCAAGTGGCCTTTGAGATTCTTGGCCAGGTCCGAGTTCTTCTCGATGTTGTACTCGAACGTCACGCTCCCGTCCTCGGCGTCGATCTCCTTGATGCCGTGGTTCTTTTCGCTCCACGTGTTGTTGTAGATGTTGTTCTCGTGGTTGCCGGATTCCGACCAGCCGACCTTGAAGAAGTCCGGGTACACGAGCAGCGCGGCGGCCGTCATGAAGCCGCCGCCTGAGTGGCCCCAGATGCCGACGCGGTTGCTGTCGATGTAGGAGTACCGCTGTGCGAGCTGCTCGATCGTCGCCTTCTTGTCGGCAAGGCCGTAATCGCGCAGGTTGCCGTAGCCGTAGTTGTGGTACCACTTCGATCGCTGCGGATTGCCGCCGCGGTTCCCGACTTCGACCACGATGAATCCGTATTGCGCGAGCGACATGCTCGTTTCGCGCGGGTTGAACGTCTTCGTGACGCTCTCGGTTTGCGGTCCCGGGTAGACGTACTCGATCACCGGATATTTCTTCGTGGCGTCGAAGTCGAAGGGCTTGTACATCACGCCGTAGAGATCCGTGACGCCATCGTCGGCCTTCACTTTGAACGGCTCGGGGAACTTGAAGCCCGCCTCCTTCAGGGCGCCGAGATCCGGCGACTCCAGCTTCGTGACGACGTTGCCGAGCGTGTCGTACAGGACGGCCTCCGGGACCGAGTCGACCCGCGACGAGTTGTCGATGAAGTAATGCACGTCGTCGTCGACCGCGACCGCGTGGGAGGCGTCGCCGGGATCGAGCAGCTTGAGCCCCGTGCCGTCATAGTTGACGCGGTACAGGTGCGGATAGTACGGGTCCTCACCCTTTTCGTGTCCGACCGCGCTGATGAAGAGTGTCTTCGTCTTGTCGTCCACGCCGTCAATCGCCAATGTGACAAATTCCCCTTGGGTGATGCGATTCTTCAGGGTCCCGGTGGCCGCATCGTACAGATAGTAGTGGCCCCACCCGTCGCGCTCGGACCACTCCACCAGATCGTGTCCGTCGTTGACGAGGCGCAGCGGCTTGGTTTCGATATACGTGTTCAGGCGCTCCTCGATGAGCGTCTTCACCTCTCCGGTCGTGGCGTCGGCGACGCAGACGTCCATGCGGTGCATGTCGCGGCTGAGACGCGTGACGTAGATCTTGTCGGGCGACGCGCTGAGCCAGCGCGCGGGAATGTTGGCGCCAGCCCCAGGACCTCCCTGTCCGCCGCCGCCCTGGCCCTGGCCCTGCTGGTTGCCCACGCTGAGCTGACGGCCTTCCTCACGTTCTTTTTCAGTCTCGGGCGCTGTCGCGACGCTGATCGTCTGGTCCTTGAACCGGTCGATCTTCATCTGCGTGCGCTTCTTGGTCACCACCTCGAATACGTACAGCTCGGAAAGCGGAACGTTCTCTTCGCCCGGCATCGCGTAGCGGTACGTCTCGAGTGTGGGGCGCGGATTGGACAGCGAGTTGATGACCCAGAGATCCTTCACCTTCCGCACGTCGCGGCGGACGGCGGTGAAGCGCTTCGAATCCCGCGACCAGGCGACCTGCACGGCCGCGACCCGCGCGTTCTTGTTCGCCGTCGTGTCGGTGTCTTCCTGCTGCTCGGTCTCATCCTGCTGTTGCTGCTGCTGTTGATCGGCGCCGGCCATCACGGTCCGCGCGAAGCTGTAATGCTCTTCGCCGTCGTCGGTCAGTTTGGTTTCGACGATGCTGGAGTCGTTCGCGTTTTTCTGGGCCTTCGCGTAGTTCGCCGCATCCATCATGTAGAGGTTGTGATTGCGCGCGAACACGACCGTCTGCTGATCGGGCGACACCTGCGCCCACCGCGGCGGCCGCGCGGGACGCACGTGGTCTTCGACAAGGGTGAGGGCGCCGGTCGCCATGTCGTACTGGAACCTGAG
>JBOGIZ010000170.1:0-12488 GCA_050747805.1 Vicinamibacterales bacterium
GGCATGGCGAGCGCGAGTGCGACCGTACTTCGCGGGCGTGAAGCGGGCCGCTGTCGTGGGAATCGTCCTGCCGGCGACGGTCGCGTTCGTGCCGCTCTATGCGTGGATGGTCGATTGGCGATCCGCCGTGTGGCTGGCGGCGATCGGATTCCTGCTGGGCCGAGTGCTTCTGGATCTCCTGCTGCTCGATCAGCGCACGCTGCCGTTCATGACCGAGCACGTCCCGTCAGAAAACTTCAACACGCGTGCGCCGTTCTATATTCTCGCTTTACTGAGCGGCGCATATGGGTTCGGTCTTCTCGATCAGGTCGCGTTGGGTCATTCGAATGGCGCGATGACTCTCGCGCTGATACTCGCGGCGGCCGTTCTCCTGCTGCGGATTGCAGACGCACGACGTCGCGTCCGCTGGGCCGGCCTCGAGCTCCAATCAGACGCGCACGCTGCCAGTTTCGTCGAATGACCGTTCAACTGGACGAGGAAGAAGATGCCGCGTTCACCGGCATCGATCGCACCCGCGTGCTCGCGCCATGGATCCATTTGGAATGGCAGCCGCCGCACAGGAGAAAGTCGAATTCCTGCGTGCCCGACTTGAGCCCGAGCACACGGGATCCGGAATCCTCGGATGGGACGAACGTGGCGCCGCACACGCCGCAGGTGTGTTCGTCGTTCGAGGGCCGATGCCGCAATGAGATGGTCACTTCCGCCATCAGCCTAGTGTATTCGCTTTGCGTGGTGCGTCGAACATGGCCTGCATGCGCCTGGCCTGCTCGGGATCGGGATTTGGATCGCGCGCCGTAAAGATGAGTTGATGGCCGGCCGGGTCGGTCACGCGCAGATCGACCGTGTTCCAGGGTGTCGCCACAGGGCCCGCGACGGCCGATGCACCCAGCGACGGCGCCGCGTGCGCGCGCGCCGCGAGTTCATCGATCTCGCCGTCCGCGCTGAACGAGACCGTCAGCGTCGGGACCGGTGATCCCGTTGCCGCGCCGGCCCTGGTCGGCATGATCAACAGATCCTGATACTTGCGCCGGCGGAGGTGGACAAGCGCGGCCCCCGGCGCCGCGAACACGACTGTGAAGCCCAACGCCTGCTGATACCAGCCGCTCACGGCCGTAACGTCCGCGACCGCGATCGTCGCGAACATGGGCATCGGATAGATCTCGTGGCCCTGGAAGTCTCCGACGACTGTCGGCTCTTGGGAGGTCATGGGTGAAATTATCCACGCTGACCCAAGGTCAGCGTCAAGCCTGAACGAATCCAAACGATCAGCGGCGATTTCATAGAATGATGTGGCCGAGCCGGCGAAGCGGCGAGCGAGATCGCGTGTAAGGGAGTCCGAGGGGCGAAGCCCCTCGGATCAAATAGGAGCGTGTAGATGAAGGTTGCGTACGTGTTTCAGAGTCCCAGGGCCTCGAGCTACATCCTCGGCACGATGATCCTTCCACAGATGGAAGCCGGCACGCACGGCGTGGACGTCGTCGGGATGTTCTTTTTTCACGACAACACGTTCGTGCTGCGCACGGGCGATCCCGTCGGCGAGCGGCTGTCAAAGCTGGCGCATAAAAACGGAATGCTGCTGATGATGTGCGACGCGTGCGCGATCGAACGGAACCTCGCGGAAGGAGAGCTGCGCTGGTGCGATGCGCAGGGGAACGGCCGCACGGAGCCGGGCAACTGCCGCCCGAAAGACACTGTTGCCGGCGCCCAGGTCGGCTGTTTTCCCGACCTGTACAAGGCGCTCTCCGGCAGCCCACCGGATCAGGTGATCACGCTCTGACGGCGCCTGACTGTGGAGTTTTCAACGTGCTGTTGATTTTTACACATCGCGCTCGCTCATTCGGATCGAATCGTCATGGAGTCGCAGAAAGCCGGCCGAATCCTGCGGCGGACGATGAAGGGCGGCGCGAGCAGCCGCGGTGCTAATTGAGCCAGACGACCGGCGGCTTCTGGAACCAGCCGCCTTCGCTGATAATCAGCCAGTTGATCGGAAATCCGCCCTCGTGCGTGTAGACGAGGCCAAGCTTCCGGCCGTCGTCCGGAATGGTGAAGTAGCGGAATGTCGGGACCGACTGTCCGGGCTGCAGGGTCCCGTCCAAGGGAAAGCCCGTTTGGTCGTGTAAGGGGTCGTAGCGGTGGCCGTCCTCGTCGACGACGTAGACGACGGCGTCCTTTTCGCCCATCGGGACGCGCTTCGCGCGGCTCGTCAGGCGCAGCAACACCACGAAGTTACTGCCGGCGAGGGGCGGGGAAGGATGGCGGAGCGCGCCGTTCACCGTGATGCACCAGTCGTCGAAACATCGCAACTCGTGGAGCTGGTAGTCAGGCGGCCGGACCACCAGCGACACGACGATGACGATCCCGAAGTAGATCGCGGCACCGATCGCGAGGCGGCGCAGGAGGCGCAGCGCCCGGCGCCAGTCGCCGAAGACGGCGACCACCAGCGCGGCCACGAGCGTGCCGGCCGTCACGAGCGCCAGCAGGAGAAAGAGCGGCTCGAAGAGATTCATGAGCGGCATGCGATTGACTTGGTATCACAAAGTTACACACGGCCGCAAGGCTTCGCAGACGGCCTACTGCCAGAGCTTAGCGGCTCGGTGCCAGGTAGACGCCGATCGTCGATATGGCCGGGCACGCTCGGGCGCTGGTAATGTGGACGCGCAGGTGTGACGCGCTCACCGGGGCGAACGTGGCGATGCGCTTGTGGCCGATGGTCGTGCCGCCCGCGATCTGTCTCCAGACGCCGTCCTGCTCGACCTCTGCTGTCCACCCCTCCACACGTTGGCCGAGGGCGATCGCCTCTTGCAGGACGAGGCGATCGAAGGCAGCCGGATGGGTCCACGTCAGCTCGATCGCACCAGACGTCACATCGTCATCGGTCGCCCAGTACGTCGACGGATCGCCGTCGTTCACCCGCGATGCCGCGAACCTGGCTGATCCGCCGCGAACGCTGCTCGCGCGGGCGGACGCCGCCCGGGCGAGATCGTGCGCGTACGTATCGGCGATGCGGCGGCCGAATTCGCGAAGACGCGCAGCGTCGGCGTCGGCGATGAGCCCGTGGCGATCCGGCGGGACGTTCAGCAGGAGATTCGCGCCGCGGCCGACCGACTGTTCGTAGATGCGCACGAGATCGTCGACAGACTTCACCTTTGCATCTTCCGCCTGGTGGTAAAACCAGCCGGGACGAATCGACACGTCGACTTCAGGCGGCACCCAGCTCGTGCCATCGGGAGCGCCTGCGGCCTTCGCCGGATAGTGCGGATCGCCGGGATATACGCCGGACATGTCAATCGGATCCCACGATGTCTCGAACGCGACCCCGCGTTCGTTGCCTACCCAGCGGAGGTCCGGACCCGCGTCGCTGAACATGACCGCGTGGGGCTGCAGCGCGCGCACGAGACTCCACGTCGTGGGCCAGTCGTAGTAGGTCGCGCCGTCGATTGTGCGCCGCTCGCGCGCGCCGCCGTAGTAGCCGTCGCCGCCGTTGGCGCCGTCGAACCACACTTCGAAGAGCGGACCGTAGTGGGTGAGCAGCTCGCGAAGCTGATTGCGGTAGTACTCGAGGTAGGACGGCGTGCCGTAATCGGCACGATTGCGATCGCACGGCGAGAGATACACGCCGAACTTCAGACCGTACTCGCGGCACGCCGCGGCCAGCTCCGCGACGACATCGCCGTGGCCGCCCTTCCAAGGACTGTTCTTTACCGAGTGATCTGTATACGCGCTCGGCCACAGGCAGAAGCCGTCGTGATGCTTCGCGGTGAGGATGAGACCCTTCATTCCCGCGTCGCGCGCGACGCGCGCCCATTGCCGCGCATCGAGCGCGTCGGGGTTGAACGCGCGCTCGTCTTCGCTGCCGTCGCCCCATTCCTTGTCGGTGAACGTGTTCATGCCGAAGTGCAGGAAACCGTAGAGCTCGAGATCTTCCGACGCCAGTTGACGAGCCGACGGGATCGGTGCGAGCGGAAGCGGTGGACCCGCGGGCTGGCGCGGCGCGGGCAGCGTCCACATCGCGGCGACGAGGCCGATCGCCGCGACGCTCATCCGATTCGGCATGGACGTGATGATACGCCGGTGCGGCGCCGCTGCGGTATGCTCTGGCCATGATCACGCGGCGCGCACTGCTGCAGTCGGCGCTCCTGCTGCCGGCGCTGCGGCTTCCGCGGTTCTCGACCGCGGAGATTGCCGGCGATGCCGGAGAGCTGGCGCCGGTGCCGTTCAACCGCGTCGAGATCCGCGACGAGTTCTGGGCGCCGCGCATCGACGTGAACCGGCGCGTGTCGATCTGGCACTGCTTCGATCGCATGAAGGGGAACGACGCGTTTGGCGTGTCGAAACTGATCGAGGCGGCGGCGTACATGCTGACGCTGCAGGCGGATCCGAAGCTCGAAGCCTATGTCGACGGCCGCATCGCCGCGATGGTGGCGTCGCTCCAGCCGCGACTCGCGAATCCGGATCTCGCCGTGCGAATTCCCGGTCACTTCCTGGAGGCCGCCGTCGCTTACGCGCGCGCGACGGGAAAGCGGCAGATGCTGGACGCGGCGATCGCGGACGGCCGCCTCATCGACGCCAACTTCGGCCCGGGCCGCAAGACCTACATCTCCGAGCACGAAGGCCAGAAGATTGGGCTCATTGCCGTCGCGCGCGAGACCGGCGACGATCGCTATTGGCGCCTCGCGCAGTTCTTTCTCGATGCGCGCGGCCGCGCAGACTATCCGAGAAAGGGCGTGTACGCGACCGATCGGACGTACGCGCAGGATCAGGCGCGCGTCGTCGATCAACGGGACGCCGTGGGGCACTGCGTGCGAGCGATGTTCCTGTACATCGCGCTGACCGATCTCGCGGCGCACACGCGCGACGATCGTTACCGCGCCGCCGCCGACGCGATCTGGGAGGACGTCGTCTTTCGAAAGATGTACGTCACCGGCGGCATTGGCTCCATCCGCTTCCATGAGCAGTTCGGGTCGCCCTACGAAGTGCCGAACTTGAGCGCGTGGAGCGAGACCTGCGCGGCCTACGGCAACGCCGTCTGGAACCACCGGATGTTCCTGCTGCACGGCGACGCGCGATACATCGACGTGATGGAGCGCGTGCTCTACAACGCCTTTGCCGACGGCGTGTCGCTCAAGGGCGATCGCTTCTTCTATCAGAATCCGCTGAAGTCGTTCGGCGATTACGAGCGCTTCGAGTGGATCAACGTCCCCTGCTGTCCGCCCAACGTCGTCCGGCTGACGGCATCGATTGGCGGATACGTCTACGCGCAGGCGGCACACGCGATCTACGTGAACCTCTTCGTCGCGAGCCGTGCCACGCTCAGGCTCGATGACGGCGGCACGGTGACGCTGACGCAGCAGACGCGCTACCCGTGGGATGGCCGCGTCACGATCGCGATCGAGTCCGAGCGCGCCGCGACCTTCGCACTGTTGGTGCGGATTCCCGGCTGGGCGACGGGCACTGCGGTGCCGGGCGATCTGTATCGCTACGCGGATGTGAGCGCCGCGCGGCCGCGGTTGGCCGTCAACGGCAGAGGCCGGCCGATCGACACGGCGAAGGGCTACGCGCGGATCGATCGGATGTGGAAAACAGGCGACGTGGTCGAGATCGATCTGCCGATGCCGGTCCGCCGCGTGACCGCGAACGACGGTATTCGCGAGGATCGCGGCATGACGGCGCTCGAGCGCGGGCCGCTCGTGTACTGCGCCGAGTGGCCAGACAACGGCGGACACGCGCTGGACGTCGCGGTTGCGGATGATGCCGCGCTGGCAAGCGAGTGGCGCGGCGAGCTGCTCGGCGGTACGCAGGTGATCACCGGAAAGGTGCTGGCGCTCGCGCGTGCGGAGGACGGCATCTCGACGACGGCGCGTCCGCACAACCTCGTCGCCATTCCGTATCATCGCTGGTCGAATCGCGGGATGGGCGAGATGGCTGTCTGGATGCCGCGCTCGGCGAAGGACGCGTGGATCGCGCCCGTTCCGCCCGCGCCAATTACTGGAGTGCGCGCATCGGAGCCGGCCGAGAAGCGCTGGACCGGCTACAACGATCAAAACGACGATCAGGGTGCCCTGTACGACGGCCGCGATCCGCTCAGCTCCGCCGACGAATCGTGGCGCTACGTTCGCCTCCGTCCGGCGAGCGGCACGCCCGCGTGGATCGAATATTCGTTCGCCTCGCCGGCGACGATCGCCTCGACGGCCGTGTACTTCTTCGACGATCGCCGATTCTGCTCCATGCCGACGTCGTGGCGCATTCTCTATCGCGACGGCGACGCATGGCGACCGGTAACCAATCGTGATCCGTTCCCGGTCGCCAAAGACGAGTTCAATCGCGTCCGGTTCGATCCGGTGACGACGACGGCAGTCAGGCTCGAGATTGAGCCTATGACGAGGAAGTACCGGGCAGGGGACATCGGTCCGCCCGACGCAATGTTCATCCGCGAAGACATCGAGTGGCGCGAGTGCGGTCTGCTCGAGTGGCGAATCGCCTGACCGATCGATCGCGATGCTGAGGCGCGCGCTTGCCGCCGCGGTGCTCGTCTGTGCAATCGCCGGCGGCAGCGTCCGCGTCGCACCCACGACCGCGGCCGCGACGATGGCCCGCGCCAGCCACACGTTCACGTTGGGCGCCGACGCCTTCCTGCTCGACGGAAAGCCTTTCCAGATAATTTCGTGCGAGCTGCACCCGGCGCGAATTCCAGTCGAGTACTGGCGGCATCGCATCCGCATGGCGCACGCGATGGGCTGCAACACGATCGCGATGTACGTGTTCTGGAACTACCAGGAGCGATCCGAAGGACAGTTCGAGTTCTCGACCGGCAATCGCGACATCGTGCAGTTCGTGCGCATCGCGCAGGACGAAGGGCTGTGGGTGCTGCTGCGGCCCGGACCGTACGTCTGCGCCGAGTGGGACTTCGGCGGAATCCCCTCGTACCTGCTGAGCGATCCCGAGCTGAAGATTCGCTGTCTGAATCCGCACTACATGACAGCCGTCGAACGCTACATCCGCGCGCTCGCGCACGAAGTCCGTCCGCTGCTCGTCGCCAACGGGGGGCCGATCCTGATGCTGCAGATCGAAAACGAGTACGGCAGCTATGGAAATGATCGCGGCTACACGGCGCGGCTGAAGCAGATCTGGGAAGCCGACGGCGTGCACGGCCCGTTCTATACGGCTGACGGTCCGACGCCGTACATGCTCGAAGCGGGGACGTTGCCCGGAGCGGCTGTGGGCCTCGATTCAGGCACCGGCGAGAAAGACTGGGCGCTCGCGCGCTCGATCAACCCGGGCGTGCCGATCTTGTCGTCCGAGACGTACCCAGGTTGGCTGACGCACTGGGGTGAGCCGTGGGCACGTCCGTCGACGCCGGATCTGTTGAAAGAGGTCACGTTCCTGCTGACGCACGGCAAATCGTTCAACTTCTACGTCGCGCACGGGGGGACGAACTTCGCGTTTACCGCCGGCGCGAATTCCGGCGGCAAGGGTTTTCAGCCTGACGTGACGAGCTACGACTATGACGCGCCGATCGACGAGCAGGGACGCGCCACGCCCAAGTACGGGGCGCTGCGCGATCTGATCGCGGCGCACCTTCCCCCGGGTGCGACGCTGCCGCCCGTGCCGGATCCGATTCCGGCGATCGATATCCCCGAAGTTCCGATGCGGCGCTTCGCGTCGATCTGGGACAACTTGCCTGCGGCGATCGCGGCGGTCCAGCCGCGGCCGTTCGAGATGTACGGCCAGAACCAGGGCCTGATGCTGTATCGGACGACGCTCGTTGGACGAAAGACCGGACGGCTCGTGGTCACTGACCTGCACGACTTCGCGACGGTGTTTCTGGACGGCACGCTCGTCGGCACCATCGATCGGCGGCTCGGCGAAACTTCGATCGATCTGCCGCAGCCGTCGAGCGCGGCGCCAACGCTCGACATCCTCGTGGAAGGGATGGGGCACATCAACTTCGCGAGCGCGATGATCGACCGCAAGGGCATTACCGATCGCGTCACGCTCTCGGGCATGACGCTGATGAACTGGAAGGTCTATCCGCTGCCGCTCGACGACGGGTGGGTTCGCGGCTTGAAGGCAGAGCCGGTCGCTTCAAGCCGACCCGGTCTGTTCTTCCGCGGGACATTCACGCTCGATCGGGCGGCCGACACCTACATCGACACGACCGGCTACAAGAAAGGGGTCGTGTGGGTGAACGGCCACAACCTGGGGCGCTACTGGTACGTCGGGCCGCAGGTGCGGCTCTACTGCCCGGCGCCATGGCTGCGCCGCGGAGCAAACGACGTCGTCGTCTTCGACATGCTGCAGACCGAGCCGCGGCCGCTGCGCGGGGCCACCGAGCTGCGCGCCAGGGAGTGAGGCCACGGCCACGGACCACGGACCCACGGACCACGGAGTACACGGAATACACGGAATAGGAATGGGGCTTGCGATTACCATGACGCGTGGATCCAGCCGTGGCGTTAGGAAGCGAATAGACGACCGATCGTGTACAATGTACATATCATGAAGAGATACGGCGTGGGTGTGGTCCGGGAGCGGCTGGCCGAAGCGCTGGACTATGCCGACCAGGGCGTGCCGGTGGTCATCGAGCGGCGGGGCGTGCGGTACCGGCTGACAGTGGATCGGGTGAAGAAGCCGGTCCGGATGTCGCAAACGCCGTACATCGAGATTCTCGATCCTGCGGTCGAGCGGGGTGACTGGACGTGGGACTGGGCGCCGGGCAGGCTCACGTACAAACGGCGGCCGCGGCGAAAATGATCCTCCTCGATACGAACGCGATCATCTGGATGGTCACCAACCATCGGCGCGGCCGGAGGCTGCAACGCTCAGAAAACCTGTCGATCTCGCCGGCATCGGTGCTGGAGCTCGGGATGATGGTGAGCGTCGGCCGGATTCGGATGCGGTTGCAGGACGTCATCGAGGACGATCGCTGGGTCGTCGATGATCCCGTAGCCAGCCTGTGGTTCACGCGAGCGGGCGAGGAGTCGTGGACGCGCGATCCGTTCGATCGCCTGATCGTCGCCCACGCGCGGCTGCGCGGGTGGCAACTGGCAACGGGAGACGCGCAGATGCTGGACCACCTTCGGCCGTCCGAAGCGCGCGAATTGTGACCCCGCGCGCACAGAATAGGGCCATGCGCATCGCGAGCCCGGGTCATGCGGTCTTTGCGTCGGTGATGATCGCGCTCGGAGTACAAGGACTGACGACGGGCCAGTTCACGGCGGTGTGGCAGCCGGTTCCCTCAGGGGTTCCCGCGCGCGACGCGCTGGTGTACTTCTGCGCCGGCGTCTCTCTGGCATGCGGACTGGGCGTGCTCTGGAGACGCACGGCAGCGGACGCTGCCCGCTTGCTGCTGGTGTGTCTGCTGATGTGGGTCGCGCTGTTCAGGGCGCCCGACATCATCCGCGCGCCCGCGTCGTTTGGTCCGTGGGACGGCTGCGCCGAGACGACGGCGATGGTCGCAGGCGCCTGGGTGCTGTATGCGTGGTTCGCTGCCGCATGGGATAGGCAGCGCGTCGGTTTCGCGACCGGCGATGGGGGCGTGCGCATCGCGAGAGTGCTGTACGGTCTGGCGTTGATTCCCTTCGGCCTGGCTCAGCTTCTCTATGTGAAACAGACGGCCGCACTCGTGCCCGGCTGGCTGCCCGCGCACATGGCCGTGGCGTATGTGACCGGCGTCGCCTTTCTCGCGGCGGGCGTGGCCGTGCTGACCAATGTGTGCGCGCGGCTGGCGGCGGCGCTGTCAGCGCTGCAGATTGGTCTGTTCACGCTGCTGGTGTGGGTGCCCATCGTGGCGGCAGGGACCAAAGACCCGTACCAGATCAGCGAGTTCGCCATCTCCGCGGCGATTACGGCCGCGGCCTGGGTCGTGGCGGATTCCTACCGCTTGCGGCAGGTTGCCGACACGAATCGATAGCTCGAGTTGGCACGAAGGCGGGCTCGCGCTATTTTTCGGATCCGAGCCCAGCGGCAAGCTGCTGACAGAAGGCCAGCAGATCGTCAGCGTCGCGCGAGGCGATGTCGAAGATGCGGCGGAAGTCGATCGCGCCTTATTGATGCGCGGTCAGATTGCGCAGCCCCGCTGCGGCGCGCAAGCGCGTTGCGAGGTCACCGTCTTATCGACCACGCGCGGCCGCCGCGATCGCGCCTCGAACCACGAGTTGTTCGACCGGTTGGAAATCCAGGTACTCGAGAATGGCGCGCGCCTTCCGGTTGGCCAGCGCCTGGTGATCGCGCACCAGGATCATCTGGCCGTCGCGAAATGCCCGATAGGCAAGCGCGGGCGGCGCTTCATCCAGGATGAGCAGATCGACGGCGCGGCCCGTGGCGTGCTCTAGATCCGAGATCAGGCTGCCGACATCGTGCGCGTCGAGCGTCGTCCCTGCCGCCAATCCGATGGCCACGTCGATATCGCTCGATGTGTGGCTTTGGCCGCGGGCGGCCGACCCGAAGAGCAGCGCGTACGCGATCCGCGGATCCCGTTCCAGCGTTCGGCGAAGGTCGTCGTCCACGTGATCACTATAGCAGTGGCTCGCCCGACAGGGCCTCTCGCCGAGGGCGCCGAGCGCCGAGAGCGCAGAGGCCGTCAGGCGAGGCCGGCGTTCCGCCGGCCGTCGGAAGGCAGGCGGGACGACAAACGCGACTCGCGGATCATGGCGAAGCGAGTCGGGTTTGCCGTCCCGTCTGCCTTCCCGCCGCGCGCAGCGCGGCTCGCCTGGCGGCTGATGTCTTCTTCGCGCCCTCTGCTTTTTGCGCGCTCTGCGAGAGATCCGCTCGGCGCCCTCCGCCTTCCCGGAATCCGTTGGCGTCGAGTTGAAGTCAGAGGCATCAACGTAGTAGCATCAAGGCATCATGCGAACGACGCTGACGCTGGATGATGATGTAGCGGCGCGGCTCAAGGCGGCCGTCAAGCGGCAGCGGCGGCCGTTCCGATCGGTCGTCAACGACGCGCTTCGGGCGGGGCTGGCCGCGCTTGGCGACCGCCGGCGCCCGAAGACCGCGCACCACACCACAGGCTTCAATCTCGGCGCGAGCCTCGTCGGGAGTCTGGACAACGTCGAGGACGTCCTGCTGCGCGTCGAGGGCGAGCGCCATCGGTGATTCTCGTCGACGCCAATCTGCTGGTGTATGCCGCGAACACCGTGGCGCCCGAGCACGCGCGCGCTCGCGCATGGCTCGACGCGCGGCTGAACGGGACGGCGCCGGTCGGACTGCCGTGGCCCTCGCTGCTCGCGTTTGTGCGTCTGGTCACCAACCCGCTCGTGCTGAGCAAGCCCGTTGCCGCCCGCGATGCCTGGCGGCAGGTGCGGGAATGGCTGGGACGCGAGCCCGCCTGGATTCCGGCCCCAGGGGATGAGCATGCGGCGCTGCTCGGCGCGTTTCTCCAGCTCGACTGGATCACGAGCCGGCTCGTGCCCGACGCGCATCTGGCCGCGCTCGCCATCGAGCACGGACTGACGTGCTGCTCGACTGACGCGGACTTCTCACGGTTTCCAGGGCTGAAGTGGGAGAATCCGCTCGCGGCGGCCGCATGATTGGAGGTTGGAGGTTGGAGGTTGGAGGTTGGAGGTTGGAGGCTGGCAATTGGCCGCGACTGGTTGCGATACGATAGGAGGCTGTTTCGTTCGCGTAACTTTCAGACGAAAGGACAAGCTATGCGTCTCGTGTACGGGTCCGCGGTCGCGGTTGCGCTGGCGATGCTCGCCGCGCCCTCGCTCACCGCTCAGATGCAAATGCAGGACGCCAATCGCCCCGTCACAGGCGGCGGCATCTTTGCGAAAGGATGGATGGGGAAGGCCGATGGCAGCGCCGACGTGAAGGACGCGAAGCTGACGGAAGAAGGCGGCGTGTTTCACGTCACGACCGGTCCCGCGTCCACCTATTGGAATCCGGCGAACAAGGCGAGCGGCGATTACACGGTGAAGGCGACATTCACCGAGCCGAAGTTCATGAACCTCAATGACCATCCGCACCCCTACGGCGTGTTCATCGGTGGCAACGACCTCGGGACGGCTCAAGGAACCCTGCTCTACTGCGAGGCCTACGGCAGCGGCACGTTCATCGTCCGCGGCTTCGGTCCCGCGGCGTTCGCGATGGGGGGCCGGCGTGCGACGGCGAACGAGGCCGTGCACAAGGCCGCGGGACCAGGCCAGCCGGTCACGCAGGAGATCGCGATGTCGGTGAAGGGCGACAAAGTGGACTGCGCGATCAACGGCACCGTCGTTGCGACGTATGACAAATCGGAAGTGGTCGGTCCGGGCAAGCTGAAGTCCCTCGACGGCGTGTACGGTTTCCGCTTCGCGCACAACACGGAAGGCACCGTCAGCGGCTTCGGAATGACCAAGAATTAGGGTCGAATCACTTCCGGCGACGGAGCGAGCGACCAGCCCTGCGTCTTGACGATGCGGGCGCTGGTCGTTTGTTTTGTACCGCCGATGTCGAGCGTCACGGTGTACTCGCCGAGCGGCGCGAGCTGATCGACGATGGTCTGCCCG
>JBOGIZ010000171.1:0-2035 GCA_050747805.1 Vicinamibacterales bacterium
CCGATGGCCGAGGGAGATAACGGAGTCGATGGCCGATGGGCGGTCGCCCGATGGGCGATGACCGATGGCCGATGGCCAGTCGCCCGATGGGCGATGACCGATGGGCGATGACCGATGACCGACGGGCGATGACCGATGACTGATAACCGGCGCTTTCTCGCGATTGCCGCGCTTGCGGCCAGCTTCGGCTACCTCTATCGGGGTGTGCTCGTGAAGCTCGTGCACGACTGGGCGACCGACGGGAACTACTCGCACGGCTTCCTTATCGTGCCGATCGCCATCTATCTGGCCTGGCAGCGCCGCGCGGCGTTCTCCACCGCCGCCGCCCGTCCGAGCATCGCCGGCGCGGTTGTCGTACTCGGCAGCCTCGTGGTCCTGGCGGCCGGCGTGTTCGGCGCCGAGTTGTTTCTCAGCCGCGTATCGATCATCGGCGTGCTCGCGGGCATCGTGCTCTTCGTCTACGGCTGGCGTGCGCTGCGGGCGTTGACCTTCCCGCTCGCGTTCCTTCTGCTGATGATTCCGATCCCGGCCATCGTCTTCAACCAGATCGCCTTTCCGCTGCAGATTCTCGCCTCGCGCGCGGGTGAGACTGCGCTCAATCTGTTCCAGATTCCAGTCCTCCGCGAAGGCAACGTCATCGTGCTGTCGAACACGTCGCTGGAAGTGGCCGAGGCGTGCAGCGGCATCCGCTCGCTCGTGTCGCTGCTGACGCTCGCGATCATCTATGGGTATTTCGTCGAGCAGAGGATGTGGGCGCGGGTAGCGCTCGCCCTCGCGGCGATCCCGGTGGCCGTGGTTGCCAACGGCGCCCGGGTCGCGGGCACCGGCATCGCGGCGCACTACTACGGACCCGAAGCGGCTCAGGGATTCTTTCACGAGTTCTCCGGCTGGCTCGTCTTCGTCGTCGCCTTCGCGTTTCTGTTCGCCATTCAAAGCGGCTTCGATCGGATGCCGTTCGGGCGCCGGACGGCGCCTGCGGCGCCTGATGCCGCGGCGGTGCGCGTATGAACACCAGGTTTGCGATCGTCGCCGCGCTGCTGCTGTCGGCCGCCGTCGCGATCGGCCGCACATCGGAGATCGAGGTCGTGCCCCCGCGATCCAGCTTCGCCACATTTCCGACCCAGATCAGCGCCTGGTCCGGGCAGCCGTCCGAGCCCTTCGCGCCCGATGTGATGAAGCAGCTCGCTGTCGACGACTACGTCAATCGCGTCTATCTGTCTTCGACACGGCCGTCGCTCGGGCTCTACATCGGGTACTACCGGACGCAGCGCCAGGGCGACACGATGCACTCGCCGCTCAACTGTCTTCCGGGAGCCGGCTGGCAGCCTGTCAGCAAGACGTACCGGGCCATCGACGTCGCCCCGGGCCGCACGATTGAAGTCAACGATCTCGTGATCCAGAAGGATCTGGATCGGCAGGTCGTCATCTATTGGTACCAGAGCCACGGCCGCGTCGTCGCCAGCGAATATCTCGGCCGCGCCTACATGGCGCTCGACGCCGTGCGGCTCAATCGCACCGACGGCGCCATGGTCCGCGTCGTCGTTCCTATCGACGACCGCGCCGCGAACGGCGAGCAGAACGCCACGCGCGCGGCCCTCGACTTCTCGCGCGCGATGTTTCCCTCGTTGTCCCGTTATTTGCCGGAGTAAATCGATCATGCGATTCCTACGCCCTCTGTGCCTCGCCGGTCTGACGCTCGCGCTCGCGATGTCGGCAGGCTGCTCGAAAAGCGCCAGCTACTACATGGCGCATGGCAAGGACCTGTACGCGAAGAAGGACTACAAAGGGGCCATCGTCGATTTCCGGAACGCGATCGCCAGGGAGCCACGGCTTGGCGAAGGACACAGGCAGCTCGCCGATGCCTATCTGGCGATCGGTGATTTGCGCGACGGGATCAAGGAATATATCCGGGCTGCCGATGTACGGCCCGACGATGTGGCTCTGCAGATCAAGGCTGGCCAGTACCTGCTGCTCGCAGGCCAGAGCCAGGATGCGAAGGCGCGTGCCGACGCCGTGCTGCAGAAAGACCCGGCGA
>JBOGIZ010000172.1:0-2245 GCA_050747805.1 Vicinamibacterales bacterium
CGGAACCTTGGGAACCCGAACCCCTGGAACCTCTGGAACCCCTGGAACCTCCGGAACCCGTTACCGCGAAAGCGTCGGGATGCAGCGCTTTCGCGATGAGCCTCGTGCCTTCGACGACCCGCGGGCCGGGGATCACGATGCGATCGTCGGCGACAAAGACAATGCGATGGTCGCGCACGGCCGGCACTGAGGGCAGAGCGTCCCACACGCGCAGCTCGGCGTCGCGGCTGCCCTCGGGCCACGCCTCATTGGCCGCTCGCACCTCGAGGATCACCTCCGGCTTCGCTGCGAGAATCTGCTCGACGCTCGCCTGCACGTTCTCCTGCTTGATATCTGCGAACACGTTCACTCCGCCCGCTGTCGTCAGCATGTCGTTCAGAAATCCCACTCCACCGCTCGCATAAATGCCGCGCAGACTGAGACGCTCGCGTCCGAACACGAGCAGCGTGCGCGGGCGCCGGAGGCCAGCAACCTTTCGTTGGATTTCGTCGAGGCCGCGCTGCAGCTCAGTCGCCAATGCCCTGGCCGGCGCGTCCTCGCCAACGCGCTCGCCAAGCGACTCGATCGTCGTCATCACATCGGCGAGCCCCTCGTGGCGATACTCGTACACGTGGATGCCCGCTCGCCCGAGCTGCTGCTTCAGATCGATCTGGCTTGCGTAGACGATCACGAGATCCGGTTTGAGCGACAGGATGCGCTCGACGTCGGGATCGAGCAGCGCGCCGACCGAGGGAAGCGCTTTCACCGCGGGCGGATACGTGTCGTAGCTGCTGACGCCGACCACCCGCGGACCGGCGCCGATGGCGAACAGCATCTCCGTGGCGGACGGCACAAGGGAGATGATGCGGTGAATTGGTGAGTTGGTGAATTGGTGAATTGGTGAATTGGGTGCTGCAAGCAGAAGCGCCGGCACCAGCATCACCGTCAGAAACCTCAGCCACAATACGCCTAGCGCTTTTGGGACCCTTGATGCGCGCTTCGAAATTACTCTCGCGGGTGGCGCGGGGAGGGGCCTCCCCGCCACGACCCGCCGGCGCCTCTCCCGTGGGAGTGCTTTTGGCGCCGCGGTCGGGGTGGGGAAACCCCGCGACAGGACCCGCCGCGTAATTTTGAAACCTGCTCTACGGGTATAAACGCCTGACGGTCCACTGATCGCCGCTGCGCACGTAGAGCACGCGATCGTGCAAGCGTCCGGGCCGGCCGTACCAGAATTCGATCCGATCCGGGATCACTCGGTATCCGCCCCAGAACTCCGGGCGCGTCACGGCCTGGCCTTCGAAGCGGCGCTCCGTGTCTCGATAGCGGGTCTCGAGCGTTTCACGCGACGCGAGGTCCGCGCTTTGCTCCGAGGCCCACGCGCCGATCTGGCTTTCACGCGGACGTCCGGCGAAGTAGGTGTCCGATTCCTCGGGCGCGACGACCACGACGCGGCCTTCGACGCGAATCTGCTCCTCGATCGCCTGCCAATGTTGACAGAGTGCCGCGCGCGGATTCTCCTGCAGCTCGCGCGCTTTGCGGCTGCCGAAGTTCGTGTAAAACACGAACCCTCGTGCATCCACGCCTCGGATCAACACGGTGCGCGCCGATGGACGGCCAGCGGCGTCAGCCGTGGCAAGTGTGGCAGGCGCGACATCGATGCCACGTTCGGCGGCCTTCTCGGCCGCGCGCTGATACGCCTCGATCGGATCCTGAACCGGCATGCGGCCGATCTTCGCACGATCCGCGACTCGGGCAAATGCCAGAGGTGCGACGGGTCGGGCATGGATGGTGCACTTGAGGCGCGCGGCAAACGCAGGAGGTCATACGATGCGTACGCTGTTGAGGCTTGTGCTCGCGCTCGTCATTCTGATAGCGGCCGCCGGATTCCTGCTTGGATGGTGGGGCGGCCGGGGCTACATCGTCAATCGTCCCGCCGTGGTCGGCACGACCGGACACGTCGATACCGAGCACGCCCGAGAAGTCGGCGCCCGGATCGGTCAAGACACCGCTGTCGCGGCCCAGCGCGCGGAAGACGCGCTTTCCGACGCCGGCCTCACGGCGAAAATCAAATCGAAGATGGCGCTCGACGATACCGTTCGCGCCCGCGCCATCGACGTCAGCACCTCGAATCACATCGTCACGCTGCGCGGATCGGTCCGATCGGAAGGGGAACACGAACGCGCCCTTCAGCTCGCGCGCGAAACCAACGGCGTCACGCGCGTCGTCGATCAGTTGACCGTTCAGCGCCGACGCGCCGGACGCTCAT
>JBOGIZ010000173.1:0-8763 GCA_050747805.1 Vicinamibacterales bacterium
CGCCTGCAAAGCATCCAGCTGCTCTCAGGCGGCGAAAAAGCGCTAACGGCAATGGCGCTGATGTTCGCGATCTTCAAATACCGCCCGAGCCCATTCTGCCTGCTCGACGAGATCGACGCGCCGCTCGACGACGCGAACATCGGCCGGTTCGTCGAAATGCTCCAGGGGATGCAGGAGCACACGCAGTTCATTCTGATCACGCACAACCGCAAGACGATGGAGATCGCCAACCGTCTCTACGGCGTGACGATGGAAGAGCCCGGCGTGTCGAAGCTCATTTCGGTGCAGTTGAATTAGTTGTCAGGCGCCAGTTGCCGGTGATCAGTTACCGGTGACCAGTTACCAGTTACCAGTTGCCTGGAAACCGGTAACGCTCAACTGGAAACTAGGAAACTGGCAACCCCCAACCGGAAACTGGCTGCTGTTCCCGTGAACGAAGACCGGGCCGCTCGCTACCACCGCCTCAAGCGGCGCTCGATATACGCATCGACGATCGCCGGCGCCGCGTGGCTCGTGTGGCTGCTCTGGAGCGGTGCATCGGCCTGGGTGGCCGCCCACGCATTCAGACTGTTCGGCACACTGTCCGCGATGCCCGCGCATGCGCTCGGGATCGTGGTCGTAGTGTTCGTGACCGCGTGCGGATTTGAAGCGGTCTCGCTTCCGTTCGAGTTCTATCGCAGCTTCCTCCTCGAGCGGGAATACGGGCTGTCGTCGGAGCTGCTGGGCAGCTGGGTCGCCGATCATCTGAAGGGCCTCGGGATTGGTCTGCTGCTCACGATGGCGGCGGGACTCACCGTCTACGCGTCGATGCGGTTCGCGGGGCGCGCGTGGTGGATAGTCTCGGCGCTGCTCTTCGGCGCGGCCGCCGTCGGGCTGTCGCGGATGGCGCCTGTTCTGCTGATGCCGCTCTTCTACCATTTCCGTCCGCTCGAGCGCGACGCGCTGCGTGAGCGGTTGCTGACGCTCTCGAAACGCGCCGGCGTGCCCGTACTTGGCGTGTTCGAATGGGGATTGGGCGAAAAGACTACGCGGGCGAACGCCGCGCTCGTCGGCATCGCCGCCACGCGGCGCATCCTCGTGTCCGACACGCTCTTGAAGGACTACTCAGACGACGAGATCGAGGTGATCCTGGCGCACGAGCTCGCGCATCACGTGCACCACGACATGTGGACGGGACTCGCGCTCGAGACCGTCGCGATCGCGGCCTCGCTCTCTGTGGCCGACCTGGTCCTTCGGTCGATCGGTCCGCGGTTCGGTGTGTTGCGCGCTGCTGATCTCGCCGGTCTTCCACTGCTGGCGCTCGCGGCGGGCGCCGCGTCACTGCTCTTGGCGCCGCTCACGAATGCCTGGTCGCGCCTCAACGAGCGGCGGGCGGATCGCTTCGCGCTGACCATGACCGGGCGCGCGGCAGCCTTCGTCACCGCGATGCGGCGTCTCGGCGCGCAGAACCTCGCGGACGACCGGCCGTCGCGTCCCGTCTTCTGGTTATTCCACACGCATCCGACGATCGAACAGCGCGTGGCCGCCGCGCGGGCGTTTTCCGAGCGGGCATAGCTCGCGGTCCCGACGTACGCACGCGAAGGACGCAGAGAGCGCCGAGCTTCGGAATTCTCTCTTCGTCAGCGGCATCGTTTATAGGCGATGCACGCGCGCGGACGGATCTCTCGCGGAGAGCGCCGAGAGCAGAGAGCGCGGAGAGCCGAGGATGCAGGAAGGTACGACACGGCGAGCGGGTCCGACGCGCCGCGCTTCGCGCGGCGGAGACTGACAGACACGACGGAATGCAAACCGCATGTCATCCCGAGGCGGCTTGCATTCCGCCGTGTCTGTCAGTCTCTCGACGGCCGAAGGCCGGAGTCGGACCCGCGCTCTGCGCCCGCGGCTCTCCGCGCCCTCGGCGAGAGATCCATCAGCGAAACATCATAGAATGAGCGCCATCTATGCCAAGGCTGACGCTCGCCGCCCTTTTCCTCTCGCTTCTCGTCGCCGTTCCGCGCGCGCAGACGGGCGCCGCGGCGATTCCAACACCCGAATCCGTGTTCGGCTTCCAGCCGGGCGCCGACTACAAGCTGGCCACGTACGATCAGTCGATCGAATATTTCAAGAAGCTGGCCGCAGCCAGCAAATACATCAAGCTGTTCGAGGCCGGCAAGACGTCGGAAGGCCGGACGATGTACTACGCGATGATCTCGACGCCCGAGAATCTCGCGCACCTCGATCACTATCGCGAGATCTGGCGGCGGCTGGCGCACCCGGAAGGACTGAGTGAAGCCGAGGCGGAGCAGCTCGCGCACGAAGGCAAGGCGCTCGTGCACATCGACGGCGGCCTGCACGCGACCGAGGTCGCCGGCCCACAGCACACGCCGCTGCTCGCCTACGACCTTCTCAGCAAGGTCTCGCAGCCCGCGACGAAAACCATGCTCGACAACGTCGTCCTGATGCTGTGGCCGACGATCAATCCCGACGGCCAGCAGTTGGTCGCCGAGTGGTATATGAAAAACGTCGGGACGCCGTACGAGCTGTCGCAGCTGCCGCGTCTCTATCAGGACTACGTCGGCCACGACAACAACCGCGACGCCTACATGCTGAACATGATCGAGTCGCGCGTCATCGAGTACACGTGGCGTCAGTGGGAACCGCAGATCACCTACGTGCATCACCAGGCGGGTCCGTTTCCGACGCGCATCTGGCTGCCGCCGTTCTCGGAACCTGTAGGCATCGACGCGCCGCCTGTCATCGCGCGCGAAGTGAACATGATTGGAATGGGGATCGCCAAAAGCCTCGACGAGCACGGACAGGTTGGAGCGACGCACATGGGCACCGCGTTCGACGCCTGGTATCCCGGCTACATCGATTACGAGCCCGAGTTCAAGAACATCGCGGCGTTCTGGACCGAGACGGCGCTCTACGAATACGCGACGCCGCACGAATACACGATCGACGACTTTCCGCAGAACATGCGGGATCTGAGGCCGCAGAGTCTCTACTCGAGCCCGTGGCCGCCGGGATGGTGGCATCTGCGCGACGCGGTTGACTACATGGAGACCGCGTCGCTGTCGGTCATCGACTTCGCGTCCAGATACAAAGACTCGCTGCTGCTCGACCGCTACAAGGCCGGCGTCGGCCAGATCAAGCTCGGCTCGACGAAGCCTCCGTACGCCTACGTGATCCCGCAGGATCAGCGCGATCCGGTTGCGCCGGTCGAACTCCTGCGGCGGCTGGCGTTCGGCGGCGTGCGCGTGTCGCAGCTCACCTCCAGCGCGACGATCGACGGCAACTCGTATCCGGCCGGTACGTGGGTGATTCCGACGGATCAGGAGTTCGCCGCGTCGGCGCGCGAAGTCCTCGACGTGCAGCACTATCCCGACCTCCGCGAGTATCCCGGCGGGCCGCCCGAGCGGCCGTACGACGCCGCCGGCTGGACGCTGCCGCTGCAGATGGACGTCAACGTCGTGCCGGCCATGACGCCGCTCGACGCCGACGTGCGATCGAAGCTGAAGCTGCTCGGACCGATGCCGCCGTCGAACGTGACGCCGTCGCCGTATCCCTCGACGTCCACCGACGCGGCGCCGTTCGACAGCGTGCCCGGCCCGGGGTTCGATCCGAATCCGTCGGCGGCGGCGATCGTTCCGCTCGCTGGACGCCTGACCGGCACGGGCGCCGATCTGTCGCTCGATGCAGGCGAGAACAACACCTATCGCGCGCTCAACCGCGCCTGGAAACTCGGCGCGCAGGTTTCGTATGCCAGCGGCCGCTACATCGTCCACGGATTGAGCGACGCGCAGCAGCGCGATCTCGTCTCCTCGCTGGCGCTCGTGGCGGAACGCACGTCTGGCGGCGGAACGGCCGTCGCCAAACCCCGCATCGGCGTGTTCGAGCCGTGGGGCAGCAGCATGGACACAGGCTGGACACGGTGGGTGCTCGAACAGTACGGATTCGACTACACGCCGGTTCACCCGGAGGATTTCAAGTCGCCGCTGGCCGGGAAGATCGACATCCTCTTCGTCGCCGACGACGCACGAGTGCCGATCGAAGGAGCCGCAGGTCGAGGCGGGCGGGGAGGGCGGGGCGGCCGCGGCGGCCGCGCGAACGCGGAAGTGCGCCCGGAGTACGCCTACCGGCTCACGCCGGACGATATCGGGCGCCTCGACGAATTCGTGCGCGGCGGAGGCACGCTGGTGTGTCTGAACAACGCGAGCGGCTTCGGCATCCAGCAGTTCAAACTGCCGGTCCGCAACGCCGTCGCAGGGCTCAGGCCGGAAGAGTTCTTCCTGCATGGCTCGATCGTGCAGGTCAGTCCAGACTCGGCGAGCGAGATCATGGCAGGCTTACCCGAGAAGACCGCCGTGTTCGCCGACAGCAGTCCCGTGTTCGAAACGAGCGAGGGATTCAAGGGCCGAGTGCTCGCGAAGTATCAGGACTCGGGCTCGCCGCTGCTCTCCGGATATCTGATTGGTGAGAAGTACCTGAACGGCAAAGCCGCCGCCGTGGACGCCGCCGTGGACGCCGGACACGTCGTCCTGCTCGGATTCCGTCCTGAGTGGCGCGGTCAGCCGTTCGGGACATTCAAGGTGCTGTTCAACGCCGCACTGAGCGCCGCCGCGAAGCGGACGCCGTAAAGTACCAACTCATCTCAAAAATCGGCCGCTGGCGCGAGTGAGCGCCCCGAACGAGCCACGCGTGTGCCGCCGCGCAATGAAGCGCGCCAGCCGGGGTGCAGGGGCCCCCGGCGATTCAAGCAAGGTGTAGGGAGTCCCGCCTTCGCCGAGGCTTCGGTGGGCCGCCGTAGCTTTAGCGGAGGCTGGCCGAGGGGCAAAGCCCATCGGATGAAAATGAAATTAAACCGCGACGAAGTCGATGTATCCGCGGCGCGGATCGGTGTGAACGAGCTTGACGCGGACGTGGTCACCGACGTCGAGATGATCGGCGCCGCTATCGAGCCGTCCTTCGATAGGTTTGCCGAGCAGCCGCACCCAGGTCCCCTGCGGTCCAGTGCCCGTGATGATCGCGTCAAACTGCTGGCCGATCTGATCGGCGAGCCACAGCGCCGCGCCCGCTTTTCTGGTGAGCCGCTCGACCTTGTTTGCGGCATTTTCCTGGACGGTACAGTGCTGCGCGATCGCGGACAGCGCATCGAGGCTATATGGCGAGGGCTGATTCGCCAACGCGGCCTTGACGACCCGCTGCATGATGATGTCTGGATACCGGCGATTTGGCGCCGTCGAGTGGGTGTAGCCCTCGACGGCGAGCGCGAAATGCGCGCTGGCTTGCCCCGGGTTATCGGCCACGTACTCGCCACGGCCGAGCAGCTTGATCACCGCCAGCGAGAGGTCTGGGAACTTCTCGGGATCAGCCGCGCGCCGGGTTTTCAGGAACTGCTGGAGCGCGCGCACGTCGGGCTGGGGCGGCAGCGCGGCGCCGCTCTGAGCCGCAAGATCAACGATGCGATCCCATCGCTGGGGCGTTTGCACAACGCGCCTGATCGTCGCGAATCCCTTGCCGGTCAGAAAGCGGATCACGGCGCCGTTGGCGGCGATCATGAAGTTCTCGATGATGTCGGTCGCGCGATTTGACGCCTCGGTTCTGAGCTCGCGCACGCCCGAATCGTCGACGATCGGCTGGAGCTCCGCGCGCGCGAACGTCAATGCGCCTTCGGCGTCGCGCTGCTTGTGAAGCCGCTGCGCGATCTGATCCTGCAGCCGGAGCTGTATCTCCATTCCCTTCATCCGCGTCCCGCCCGCGGGTCCGTCTGCGGCGGCCGATGCGCCCCGCGCCGGCGCATCCGTGTCGAGCCAGGCGCCCACCGCTGAATAGGTCAGCTGCGCCTGGTTTCTCACGAGCGCCGCGTACACACTCGACGCGCTCACGGTCCCGTTATTGTCGATCGTCATGTCGACCACGATGGCCGCGCGGTCCTGCTTTTCGTTGAGCGACGTGCGATCCGTCGACAGTTCGGGCGGCAGCATCGGAAAGATCACGGCGGGCGTGTAGACCGATGTCGTGTTCTGATTCGCGTGCGCGTCGAGCGGCGAGCCTTTTGGTACGAGCCTGTCGACGTCCGCGACCCCGACGAGAACGCGCACCGCCGCGCCGACGGCGATGCAGACCTCAATCTGGTCGAGATCGCGCGATTCGTCGTTGTCGATCGATGACCATGGCAGCGACCGCAGATCGCGAAGCCCCGACGGCAGCGCCGGCGTTGGGTCCTTCAGCTGCGCGAGCGCGGCGGCGGGGAAATCGGGATCGAGGCCGTACGTACGCATCGCACTGCGCGCGATCTGTTGGAGTTCGTGCTTCTGTGATCCGTCCATGTGTTGGGAAGCATCGTACTTGCGAGCGACGAGATACCGCAAGGGCGGACACGGACAATTGGTGAATTTGTGAGTTGGTGAGGTGGTGAATTGAGTTGGTGAGCTGGTGAATTGGTGAATTGCCGTTCCATTCACGCCGCGGCTTCGGTGCTCCAGTTGAAACTGCGGACGAGGGCGATGAGCGCCTGCGCGGCGTCCGACAAGTATCCCTGCTTGCGATAGATCATGAGCGTGCGTCGCGGCATGTCGAGTGCGGGTGTTCGCAGCTGCACGAGGCGGCGGTCGCGGAGCTCCTGCGCGACGGTGATTCGCGGGACAAACGCGAGGCCGACCTCTTGCTGGACAAACGTTTTGACGTTCTCGAAGCTCCACAGCTCAGCCACAACCCGGCATCGGCGGCGGTGCTGTTCGAAGGCGCGCAGCAGGCGCTGCTGGGTGGAGCTGCAGGAGTGATGCAGCACGAAGGGCTCGTCTTCGAGATCGCCGACCTCGAGCGAGGCGCGCGGCGCAAGTCGGTGGCGTGGTGACGCGACCACGATCATTTCGTCGACGTGCACCTCGTCGCACGCGAGCTCATGGAAGCCCGGATCGTCTTTGACGAATCCGACGTGCGCGTCCCGATCGATCACTTGGCGTGGAATGTCCGCGAGGCGGCTCGCGACAATGGCCACGCGGATGTCCGGGAACCGCGCGAGGTAGGCTCTCATCGGCGCGGGAAGCAGATACACGGCCGCCGACTCATGCGCGGCGATCGACAGCGCTCCGCGGCGCAGCTCTTTCAGCGCCGTCAGATCCCGGAGCGCCTCGTCGCGCGCTCGCACGATGTGCCGCGCGTGTTCGACGAGGGCGGCGCCGAGGTCGGTCAGCGATAATTCCGGCAGATCACGCGCGAATAGCGGTGCGCCGAGCTCGTCTTCCAGTTTCTTGATGCTGTGGCTGACGGCAGGCTGCGTGCGGCACACGCGCTCCGCCGCGCGCGTGAATGACCGCTCCTCGGCCACCGCAAGAAAATGTTCGAGCTGCAGCAGGTCCATCGGTCCTCGCGATCACTCCAAACGCGCGCGGAAGTCTATCACCAGACGCGGTGCGCGCATGCGCCGAATTCTGTGACATCACTGTGGTCGCCATGTGCCTCGATCGCACATCGTGCGTCCGAAATACCCAACGCAGCACTTATGGCGCCATCAGAAAAATGAATTGGCAATTTCGTCGCGGCCTCTTCACGATGCGTCACAAATCTCCATTCCGGAAGGAGCATCCAATGAAGGCATTTCGATCGCCAGGTGCGCTGCTGATCGCCGGGCTATTGCTTCAGGGCACCGCAGCAAGCGCGCAGTACGCCGGCACGTGGACGACGATCACCGCGCCGATCCGCGTGCAGGACGCGCTGTTGCTGATGGACGGAACGCTGCTCGTGGAGCGCTACGCGAGCAGCACGGGTGACTGGTGGCGTCTGACGCCCGACGCGACGGGAAGCTACGTCAACGGTACCTGGACGTACGACTCCAGCATGCCGGTCATCAGCGGGACCCAGTACGCGCCGCTCTACTACTGCTCCGCCGTGCTTCCCGACGGCCGCGCGGTCGTGATCGGCGAATACAACTATCAGCTTTCTGGTACTTCGTTTACGTACGTCGCGAACGAGGAGACCAAGGGCGCGATCTACGATCCCTCGACCCACACGTGGACGAGCATCGCGCCGCCCGCGGGCGTGAGCCGGATCGGTGATTCGATGTGCAGCGTTCTCGCGACGGGGCCGGACGCCGGCCAGCTCGCGCTTGGTCCCAACAGCAACTCGTCGATGTACGTGCTCAATCCGGTCACGCTGACCTGGACGAATCTCGCGCCGACGGGCAAGACCGCGCACGACAGCAACAGCGAAGAGGGCTGGACGCTGCTGCCGGACGGCACGCTCTTCATGGTGAGCGCCAACGCGGGGAATACCTCTCAGCGATACCTCCCGACGCTAAAGCAGTGGCTCGACGGCGGCACGAGCCCGGTCCCGCTCCGTGACGCCCCGTCGCACGAAACCGGCGCGCAGGTCATGATGTACAACGGCTCGGTGTTCACCGCCGGCGCGGATAGGAATACGGGATCGAACGCGGTGTTCAATCCGCCCGCGTCGAGCGTGGGCAGTCAGTCGACGGCGCCAGGCACGTGGACCGTCGCACCTGCCTTCCCGTTGAAGCCGGAGCCGACCCCTCCGGGGACCACTGGGAGCACGGTCTGCACCGGGACGGCTGGCGTGGATCTGATGTGCCAGCTCGACGACGCCGACGCGCCCGGAGCGCTGCTGCCGAACGGCCACGTGCTCGTGCCGGCGGCACCGGGCGTGTTCAATCCCGACACCTACTTTTTCGAGTACGACCCGTCGAACAACTCGCTGAACGAGGTCGCCCGGCCGTCGAACGCGAGCACGCAGATCAAGTACGCGTACCACATGGTGCTGCTG
>JBOGIZ010000174.1:0-6308 GCA_050747805.1 Vicinamibacterales bacterium
ACGATGAGAAGCGGCGCGCGTTCGGCGAAGCGGGACGCCGGCGCGCCTGTGACCGCTTCAGCGCAGAGCAGATGGTGAGGGGAACGCTCCAGGTCTACGATCGCGTCGCGCCTGCCCGTTCAGCGGAGCTTCAGGGCCAGCAGGGAGGACTTGCACCCTGAGTGATCGCGCGGGCAGTCGTCGAACGTGACCGCGGCCCCATTTGAGGAAAACGTCACACCGCGCGCGATGCGGCTCGACGGATAGCCGTCGGGTTCGAAAAGGTTGACGGCGCCAAGATTGGCGCCCGTGTGCGCGTCGAACACGCGAAGCTGATAGCCGTTGACGAGGAATCCCACGCGCGCGCCGTCTGGCGTCCACGCGATGTCGTCGCACGTCTCGGAGTCCTCGACGAGCACTTCGACCCGCTTCGCGCCGCGCTCGTTCCGTCCAATCCACAGCGATTCGCACGGGCCCTCGACGCAGCCCGATTCCATCACGAGCGCAATTGCGTCGCCGGACGGCGAGCGCACGCTGTAGAGCAGGTGGCGGCCGCCGAGCAGCCAGCCCGCGCCGAAGGCGACGAGGGCGACCGCGAAGACTACGATCGCGAGCGCGATGAGCGCGCCGCGGCGCGCGGGCGGACCCGCGGGCGGCAGAACCCCTTCAGCGGACATGCGGCATCTCCCTGCCGGCGGCCGAAACCGCAGGCGCTCATCATTCCGACGTGGCACAGTGAGAAATCGAAGCGGACGGGATCGATCGGATCGATCGCGCGCAGAGACGATGTGATGTCGGCCGCCATCTTCCAGCCGGGCGACGTGTAGCGCGTCAGCCGCAGACAGCGGCCGAGCCGGATCACGTGCGTATCGAGCGGCACGATCAATCGCGCGGGGGGCACGGCCGTCCACGCGCCCAGATCGACCGCGTCGCGGCGCACCATCCAGCGCAGGAACAGATTCAGCCGCTTGCACGCGCTGCCGGCGGACGGCCGCGGAAAGAAGTAGCAGACGCCGGCGCGGGCCGGCATCCTTCGGCCGTACGCCTGCTGCAGATCGAGCGCGAGCGCCCGGCGCGAAAAGCTGTCGAGCGCCACGCCGACATCCGGCTGCCGGCCGTCGTCGCCCGCGCCAAAAAAACGTTCGACCGATCCCGCCTGCTCGATCATCTGGCGCAGCAGCCAGAGGAGCGCCACGAGATCGACGCCGCGCGTCCAGCGGTGCACCATGGCCCGCAGCTCGGGGTGCGCTGCGGAGGGATCGAAGGCCCGCACGTACTCCGCCGGGCGATCGCCCATGATGCGCGCTAGCGTGTCGACGGTGTTGAGCACGCTCGCCACGCGCCCGAACGCAAGCGCCGCGGCACAGAACCCGACCACTTCCTGATCCTCCGGTCGAGTGTACCGCCGCACAATCTGCACCGGATCGCTCGCGGAGTCCTCGCGGTTGTACGCGTCGTAGAGCGACTGCAGCCGCCCACCGAGCTCCGCGTTCACCACTTCACCAATTCGACTCGCCAATTCACCAATTCACCAATTTCTCAGAAGCTCGTCACCGCCTCGCCCGCTTGGCACATCGGGCACTCGGCGGCCGCGTAGTTTTCGGGCGCTTGATACTCGGCGAGCGCGTAGTTGGGCACGCCGGCGTCGCTCACGGCCTCGAGGCGATCGCAGATCTCCACCGTCGCGATGACGGTCCCTCCGGCCTGCCGCACGAGATCCGCGCAGCGCGCGAACGTCCTGCCGGTATTGCGCACGTCGTCGGCGAGCAGCACGCGTTTGCCCGTCATCTCGCGCGCATAGAAGCCGCGCAGCATGAAATCGTGAGCGCCGCGGCTGCTGATCGGCGCGAAGCTGCACGGCGGGTGCGTGAGGGCGCGCCGGCCGTCGAGCAGCCCGGCAAGCGTATGCGCGAGCAGGGCGCCGCCCATGACCGGTCCGGCGACCACTTCCGTCTGTTCGAGCAGGTCCGGCGGCAGCACGTCGAGCAGATCCTGCGACAGCCGCCAGATCGTCGACGGATGCTGGAAGAGCTGGTGCGGATTCAGATAGACGCGTCCGTGAAAACCATTGCCGTAATCGAAGTGCCCGTTGCGCATCAACACTTCGAGATCCTGCAGCTGTCTGAGCGCCTGGCGGCGCAGGTCGTCGCGAGTCACGAAGTCCTTTCGTAAATGAGTCTGCCCTGCACCATCGTCGCGACGATGGCGCCACGGAGCTGCCAGCCGTCGAACGGCGTATTCTTCGACTTCGATCGCAGCTCGGCCGCCCGGATCGTCACGCGATCGTCGGGGGCGATCACGGTGAGGTCCGCGGGATCGCCTGCAGTCAGGCGCCCACCGGGCAGGCCAAGCACGCGCGCGGGATTGGCCGACAGCAGCGCGATCGCGCGCGCGACGCCGATGCGCCCCGTGTGGACGAGCCGCTCGAAGACGAGCGGCACGCAGGTTTCGAGTCCCACGATGCCGAACGGCGCTCGGTCGAACTCGACCCGCTTCTCGTCGGCATGATGCGGTGCATGATCGGTCGCGATGACGTCCACGGTGCCGTCCGCGATCCCATCCAGCATCGCGTCGCGGTCGGCAGCTTCGCGCAGCGGCGGGTTCATCTTGACGTTCGTGTCGTAGCGGATGGGCTCCTCCAGCGCGTCATCGGTCAGCACGAAATGGTGCGGCGCCACCTCGCAGGTGACGCGGACGCCGCGCGCCTTCGCGTCGCGGACGGCGCGAATGGACTGCCGCGCGCTCATGTGGGCGATATGGCAGTGACCGCCCGTCAGCTCCGCAATCGCCGCATCGCGCTCGACCATGATCGACTCGGCGACACCCGGAATTCCGCGCAGGCCAAGCCGCGCAGCGTGGAAGCCGTCGTGCGCGACGCCTTCGCCCTTGAGCGACGGATCCTCGCAATGATCGATGATGGGGACGCCGAGCATTCCAGCGTATTCGAGCGCTCGCCGCATCAGCAGCGCGTCCGCCACCGGCCGGCCGTCGTCGGTAAACGCCACGCATCCGGCCGCGCGCTGCGCGCCCAGCTCGGCGAGCTGTTCGCCACGCGAGCCGATCGACACCGCGCCGATTGGATAGACGCGCGACAGATGCGCCTCGGACGCCTTCCGGAGGATCAGCTCGGTGATGCCGGGATGATCGTTGACCGGATCGGTGTTGGGCATGCACGCGACGGCGGTGAACCCGCCCGCGGCGGCGGCCGCCGCGCCGGTCGCGATCGTTTCCTTGTGCTCCTGTCCGGGCTCGCGCAGGTGCACGTGGATGTCGATTAGTCCGGGCGCGACGATCCATCCGCTGCGAAGGGCGATCACGCGCGCCGTGCCGGCGGCCAGATCCTTCCCAATCGCCGCGATCCGGCCATCGACCACGAGCACGTCGAACTCGCCGTCGCGCCCGTTTGCCGGATCGACGACGCGGCCGCCTTTCAGAAGCACACTCATTAGTCCTGCGCCTCCTGGCCCGCGAGCAAATAGAGCACGGCCATCCTGACCGCCACGCCATTGGCGACCTGCTCGAGGATCACCGAGTACGGCCCGTCCGCGACGTCGGAGTCGATTTCGACGCCGCGGTTCATCGGCCCGGGGTGCATGATGATCACGTCGCGCTTCGCCCGCGCCGCGCGCGCGGCAGTCAGGCCGAAGAGCGTGAAGTATTCGCGCGTCGATGGGATGAAGTGTCCCTGCATGCGCTCGTGCTGGATGCGCAGCATCATGATCGCGTCGGCCCCCTCGACGGCCTCGTCGATCGACGTCGTCGCGCGCACGCCGAACCGCGGGAGATCGACGGGCATCAGCGTCGGCGGCCCGCACGCCCACACGCGCGCCCCCATCTTGTTGAGCAGATGCACGTTCGATCGCAGCACGCGGCTGTGGAGCAGGTCACCGACGATCGCCACCTTCAGGCCCTCGAGCGTGTTCTTGTGCTCGCGAATCGTGAAGGCGTCGAGCAGCGCCTGAGTCGGATGTTCGTGCATGCCGTCGCCCGCGTTGATGATCGCGGAACGGCAGAGGCGCGCGAGCAGATGCGGCGCGCCGGACGACGCATGGCGCATCACGATCATGTCGGGCGCCATCGCTTCGAGGTTGCGGACGGTGTCGAGCAGCGTCTCCCCTTTCGTCACGCTGGATGTGGCCACCGCGATGCTCAGCGTATCGGCGCTGAGGCGCTTTTCAGCCACCTCGAAGGACGTCCGCGTACGCGTGCTCGGCTCGAAGAAGAGGTTCACGACGGTCCGGCCGCGGAGCGTGGGCACTTTTTTGATCGGCCGCGCCGCGATTTCCGTCATCGCGCCCGCGGTGTCGAGGATCAGGCCGATTTCGTCCGGTTCGAGGTCCGCGATGCCGAGCAGATGGCGCGAGCGCAGCATCACTCCCCCTCCGCGCGATTCAAGAGCACTTCGTCTTCGCCGTCTATTTCCTGCAGCCGCACCTGCACGCTCTCGCGCGGCGACGTCGGGAGGTTCTTGCCGACGTAGTCGGCTTTGATGGGCAGCTCGCGATGCCCGCGGTCCACGAGCACGATCAGCTGAATCGTGCGCGGCCGGCCGAAGTCGATGAGCGCATCGAGCGCGGCGCGAATGGTCCGGCCCGTATAGAGCACATCGTCGACGAGCAGGATGCGGCGGTCATCGATCGAGAACGGGATTTCCGTGCGGCGCACGACGGGCTGCGGGCCGACGGGCTGCCGCATGAGGTCGTCGCGATAGAGTGTGATGTCGAGGGCGCCGGTCGGCACCTCGTCGCCGTTGATCTGGCGCAGACCCGCGGCGATGCGCCGGGCGAGCGGCACGCCGCGCGTGCGGATCCCGACCAGCGCGAGATCGCTCGTGCCGCGGTTGCGCTCCAGAATTTCGTGGGAGATTCGGGTAAGGGCGCGACCCATCCGGTCGGCGTCCATCACTTGGGACATCGGCAACCTCTTCACGGTCTCTCAGGACCGCGGTTAAAGAGCCTGTCAATCTTAGCATCCCTCATCCCTCATCCGCGAATCACGGATCACGGATCACGAATCATGAATCCAATCCCGAATCTCGAATCTCGAATCTCGAATGGTCCGGGATACTCGATTCGGGGTTCGCGATTCGGGATTCGCGATTCGGGATTCGATTCGGGATTCGCGATTCGTGATTCGCGATTCGTGGATGAGGGATAAGGGATGAGGGATTCACCGGCCGTGCGAGGGGATATACGCAATCGGCCGCTCAGAGGTGAACGCCGGCGTGAAGAGATCCGCGCGCGGGTAGCCGTCCATGTCGCGGCCGACCGGAATGCCCAGGAAGTACAGCACCGTCGGCGTCACATCCACGATCGACCCGCGCTGGCGGCGCCCGGGCGCGACGGGTGTTCCGTACGCGAGCAGGAATCCGTCCGGCGCCTGTTCGTGCGTGCCGCTGATGTCCGGATCCCGAAGCACGCGGGCCGCGAGACGCTTCAGCGGACTGACCGGCTGCATGCCGAAGCCCGACACGATCAGGAGCAGATCGCCTGGCGCGAGCCGGTCGATCGCCGCGCCGATCTCGCCGTCGATGTACGCGTAATAGCGATCGAGCACGCCGCCGAAACGCTGGCGCTCGTCGTCGCTCACGTCTCCAAACGCGCGCGGCTGTGCGTAGCGCAGATACATATGGCCGACGCTGTCGAGCCCCTCGTAACGGATGGCCTGCACCTGCACCGTGTGTTCGGCTGACAGCGCGTGGAGCGCGGCGCTGTATGCGCGATCGTGCTCGAAGGCGGATGCCTCCGACGCGGGCGCGCGGCGCCCGTCGCCCGCCGGCACGACGTCGCGCCGTTCCGCGTCGGTCGCGGCGAACGTATCGTGCACCAGCGGAAGGACGTCGGCCGGGTACGCCGCCGTACCGTCGAGCTCGAGCATGGATCCGAAAACCTGATGGTAGCGGTCGCTCAGCATGAACCCGTTGACCGGCTGCACCGGATAGGTCAGCGGCCACCGCACGATGCCGGCCGATACCCCGTAATCGCCAAGAATGAGCCACAGCGGGCGCGCGCGCCATGCGGACGAGGAATTGGCTTCGTCGTGCACGATCCCCAGCCGGACCAACTCGTGCGCGAAACAGTGATCCGGCAGCAGATCGACGGCGCGCCGATCGCCGAGCGCGAAATACGATGCCGACGAGCGCACGCCGTTCTTGTCGGGATACATGCCGGTGGCCACCGCGGCCCACACCGGATCGGGCTGCGTCGGCCGAATGGTCGCGAGATCGATCACGGCGCCCGCGTCGAGCACTCTGCCGAAATTGGGCAGCCGTCCGTCCGCCACGCGCGGCCACACGTAGTCGAGCGACGCGCCGTCGAGCAGCACCAGCG
>JBOGIZ010000175.1:0-4033 GCA_050747805.1 Vicinamibacterales bacterium
CCAGACAGGATCCTCGAGGCCGCGCGCTGTCGCGGCGCCCCCCAAAGCCGCGACCGCGGGGACGATCGGAAAAATGTACAGATCCTGCTTGCCCGCCGAGAACGAGAAAAAGCCGACCGTCACGATAATCCAGCACCAGAGCAGCGTCTCGACACTTCGCGGAGTCCGGAACCTGCGCCAGACGGCCGCCGCAGAGGCAAACAGCAGCATCGACATCGGAAACGAATCGCTCAGCACGACCGGCAGGTAGAAGAAGAGCCCGCGAATCTGACCCACGCCGGCCCCTGACGTGTATCGCTCGACGTTCTCGCCGATCAGAAACGACTTGATGTATGTCCACCCGTGCTGGTGATACAACGCCGCATACCACGGCACGACGATCGCCGCGACGATGAAAACGCCGAGCGGAAGCATGAGCGAGGTGACACGCCGGACCTGGCGCGTCGCGAACAGATACAACCCCGCCGCGAGCGCTGGCAAAACGACCGCGACCGGTCCCTTCGTGAGCGTGCCGAGACCGATCGCGACGTACATCAGCACCAGGTAGCGGCGTCTGCGGAGTGGATCGTGTTCGCTCAGCGCAAAAGACGCCAGCGCGAGCGCGAGAAACGCCGAGAGCCAGACGTCAATGAAGATACGCCGTGCGAACATCAGGAGGCGCGCAGAGGCGGCGATGCCAATCGCCGACCACAGAGCGGACGATCGATGCCAGGTTGGTTGGCGCTCGGACCCGCCACTCGCGACACCGCCGGCCAGGGATCCGAGCACGTACGCGCACGCGATGATCAGGACGGCGCCAATCGCGATGCCCAGCCGCTCGACGGCGACCGAGATGCCGAACAGCTTGTACAGCCCTGCCACCATCCAGTAGCTGAGGACCGGCTTGTTGAAACGCGGAAGATAGTTGAAGGCAGGATTGATCAGATCGTGCGCCGCGAGCATTTCACGCGGCGTCTCGACATAGAACGCTTCGTTCGCGTCCCAGATAGAGGAAGCGCCGAGACCGACGAAATACACTGCGACGGCCCCGGCCAGGAGTATCCAGAGTATTCCGTGTACTCCGTGTATTCCGTGGCGAGATCCGTGGCGAGACCCGTGGCGGGATCCGTCGCGTTCAGTGGCGGAAATGGCGGCGCCCCGTAAAGACCATGGCCAGGCCGCGCTCATCGGCGGCAGCGATGACCTCGGCGTCCTTCACCGATCCGCCCGGCTGCACGACGGCCGTGGCGCCGGCCTCGGCGATCGCGTCCAGGCCATCGCGGAACGGAAAGAACGCATCGGATGCGGCCACGCTGCTCTGGAGCGACACCGGCGGCTGCGAGTCGCGCGCCTTCATCACGGCAACCTTCACGGCGTCGACGCGGCTCATCTGCCCGGCGCCAATCGCGAGCGTGCGATCCGCGGATGTGAAGATGATCGTGTTCGATTTCACGTGCGCGCACACGCGCCACGCAAAACGCAGCGCCGTCCATTCATCCTGCGTCGGCTGGCGCTTGGTCGCGACGCGGAGGTTGGAGGTTGGAGGTTGGAGGTTGGAGGTTGGGGGCCACGGCGCGCCGGCTTCGATCACGCGATCGCTTTCCTGCGACAGGAATCCGCCAAGAAACGACCGAATGTCCTGGTGCGCCCCTCGAGTCAGCGCGTCGAAGGGCGTCGTCACCACGCGCATGTTGGTTTTTTTTGCGAGAATGGCCGTCGCTTCGTCATCGATGGACGGAGCGATGACCGCCTCGATGAACGTCGAGGTGATGGCCTTCGCCGTGTCGGCGTCAATGGAGCGATTGAGTCCGACGATGCCGCCGAAGGCGGAGAGTGGATCGGCTTCGCGCGCGCGCACGTACGCTTCCGCAATGGTCGCGCCGGTCGCGGTGCCGCAGGGATTCGTGTGCTTGATCACCGCTGCGGCCGGCTCCGTGAACTCCAGCACGATCCGCAGCGCGCTGTCGAGATCCAGGAGGTTCGTAAACGAAAGCCCCTTCCCCTGATGAACGTTCCAGCCGCCGCCCATTCCTGGGGCCATGCGCAGCCACGACGCCGGCTGATGCGGATTCTCGCCGTACCGGAGCGGCACCGACTCGAAAGACTCGAGGAACCGGGCGGGATACACCGTCACGCTGTTGTGCGGGTCCCTGACGAACTCGCCGTTTTCGTGACGGATGGTCCGGAGCGTCTGCGAGACCAGCGCGTCGAATCTCGCGGTATGCGCGAACGTCTTGCGCATCAGCTCGAACTTGAACTCGATCGAAGGACCACCGGGGCGATCCATCTGCTCGATCACGCGCGGATAATCCGCGGGATCGACCACGACCATCACGTCGCGGAAGTTCTTCCCCGCCGCGCGGAGCATCGACGGGCCGCCGATGTCGATCTGCTCCACGAGCTCGTCGAACCGCGTCTCAGGATTCGTCGCCGCCTTCTCGAACGGATAGAGATTGACGACGACGAGATCGACGGGCTCGATGCCGTGCGACGCAATGGCCGCGAGATCGTCGGGCCGATGGCGCCGTGCCAGAATTCCGGCATGAATGCGAGGATGGAGCGTCTTGACGCGCCCGTCCATCATCTCGGGAAATCCGGTCACGTCGGAGACGTTGGTGACGGGCAGATCGGCCTCGGCGATCGCTTTGGCGGTGCCGCCGGTCGACACGAGTTGGACGCCGCGCGAAGCAAGCGCTCGCGCGAAATCGATCAGTCCGGTCTTGTCGGAGACGCTCAGAATGGCTCGCATATTCAGGGTTTTTCTTGACACATTTGACCGCCCGCCGCTACTATGCTCCCGGCGCTGGCGGGCCAGCGTCGTAAGCCGAGGCCGCGCACTCGCGGTCTTTTTTTATGTTCAGGCCCATTGCAAGGCAGGAAAAGCACGATGCGTATCACAGGTAAGGTCAAGTGGTTCAACAACGCCAAGGGTTACGGATTTATTGAACGCGACGGAGGGAGCGACGTGTTCGTCCACTTCTCCGCAGTCCAGGGGAACGGCTTCCGGACGCTCGAAGAAGGACAAGCGGTCGAATTCGAGATCGTTGACGGCCCGAAAGGCCCGCAAGCCGGCAACGTCACCAAGATCGCATAGTCATGCCGGGGGCGGTTCGCGAGGATCGCCCCCGTCGTGTGTACGCGCATCATTTATTGACTGCGTATCGTTTATTGACTGCGTATCGTTCCTCGCATCGTTCCGCGCATTCTTCCGTATATTCTATTCGTCCGCGTCCGATTCCGTCACGCCGCGCACCGTCAGATTGACCTTCCCCTCCACGACCGCGACGCGAAAGGCCACTTCCGACGTGCCGGTCTCGCGAATTTTTCCGACCTGATCCTTGACGAGCGCCGCGAAGCGGTGAAACGGCACGACGTCCTCCCCCGCTTCGCGCCGCGCGTCCATCAGTGAATCGTACAGCGAGTGGAGCTTGTCCATCTCGCGAAGCGGATCGTGAAATGAGGTGACGTGCACGACCTTCTGCGGCGGCTCCTTGGGCGTGGGCGGCGCCTTCGGCGGCGGCGGCTGAGCGAACGGGCCGGCGCGTCCTTCTTCGCGCGCGCGCAATCCGCGATCCCAGAGATCGATGAATGTCTGATGCCGCCGCTGCAGCGTTTCGAACTGAAACCGATCGGCCGCCGACTGGATGTAGCCGCGATCCCATTTCTTGATCAATGCCTGGACGCGGGCGCGCGTTTCCCACGGCGGACGCGGGAGGCGGCCGGCGAAAAACATGTTGTACTCCGCCTCGAGCTGCTTCAGTCCCGCGGCGATCGCCTGCAGATCTTTCTGAACGTCACTCAGCTCGGGCATGACGCCTCACGGCACCAGCCGCACTCCGCACCCCGCACTCCGCTCATCGAATGAGCATCCACACGAGCGGCAGCCATAGTTCACGTCCGTACGGCAGCGGTTTGTCGTCGACCAGGACGTCGGTTGAATCGAAGGGACCGACAAGGTGAAACAAATCGCGCAGGTCGGCGGCCCGCTCGGGACGGAACCGCGCGCGATACCGCCGGCGAACGGCCGGCCCGATTTCGCGATATTCATCGGATG
>JBOGIZ010000176.1:0-3581 GCA_050747805.1 Vicinamibacterales bacterium
CGCCTGATTCTCACGCCGATGATGACGGTGTCGAACCGCGCCGCCGCCGCAGTGCTGCTCGCGCTCGCCGGGATCTATCAGTGGACGCCGCTCAAGCGCGCGTGTCTCGCCACATGCCAGGCGCCGATGGCGTTCCTCACGAGGCGCTGGCGCAGCGGATCGTTCGGCGCCTTCCGCATGGGCGCCGAACACGGCGTCTCGTGCGTGGGATGCTGCTGGGCGCTGATGCTGCTGCTGTTCGCCGGCGGCGTGATGAACCTGATCGTGATCGCGGCACTCACGCTGTTCGTGGCGTTCGAAAAACTCATCCCGGTCGGGCCATGGGGCGCGCGCGTCAGTGGCGCTGCGCTCGTCGGCGTGGCCCTGTGGATGGCTGTTGCTTAGAGAAACGTCGCAATCTCGTCCAGTGGCTTTCTGCAAATATCGGGCACCATCGCCCCGTCCGCCGGATAGCCGGTCACCAGGATCAGAAACGGCCGCTCGTTCGCCGGCCGTCCAAGGATCTCGTTGAGAAAACCCATCGGACTCGGCGTATGCGTGAGCGACGCGAGTCCGGCATGGTGCAGCGCGGTGATCAGGATGCCCGCGGCGATGCCGACCGACTCTTGGGCGTAGTAGTGCTTCACCTTGCGTCCGTCTGGCAGCACGCCGTAGGTCTGGGCGAAGATGACGATCAGGTACGGCGCAGCATCGAGGAACGGCTTCCGCTCGTCGGTCCCGAGAGGAGCCAGCGCGTCGAGCCATTCGAGCGGCGCCTTGTGGTGATAGAACTCGTGCTCTTCGCGCTCCGCTTCGACGCGAATGCGCGCCTTGACCGATCGGTCCTCGACGACGACGAAGCGCCAGGGCTGCATGTTGGCGCCGCTCGGCGCCGTGCCCGCCGCCTGCAGGCAGTTTTCGATGATCTGGCGCGGCACCGATCGGTCGGAGAAGTCGCGCACCGTTCGGCGCCGGCGAACGTCTTCGTAAAACGCGGCAGCGCGCCGGGCCATCTCGTCGACGGCGTATTCACGGTATCCAGACAATGGGATCAGCGCGGGTTTGGTCATGGTTCCGTCGTCACTTCAGCGGGGAGCCGGGCTTGCATGGGCTCTTGGGATCGTGAACCCAATCAGCAACGCGACGGCAGCGGCGACTGTGTAAGGCCTCATGGGAACCTCCAGGCACGGATCGGGGGTAGGCTGGCGGCTCATGTTCGCACCGGCGCCGTCCGGCGGCAAATAGCTGTCCTTTACACCGATCATCGGCGCGGGCGTGCGGCAGCGAAGATCTTCTCCAGCTCATACGGTTTCGCGACCTCGAGTTGGTCGTAGGTGCAGTCCTTCGGCTGCTTGTCCGCGCGCCAGCGCTGAAAAATCGCCGCGTGGCGGAAGCGATCGCCCTGCATGTGGTCGTACTTCACTTCGCAGACCTGCTCGATGCGGAGCGGCTCCCAGGAGAGATCCTTGCCTGCGCTCCAGCGGCTCTGGCCGCCAGGCATGCGCTGCGCGTTGCCGGCCGCGTCCGCCCACTCTCGCCACGGATGATTCTTCATCGCGTTCCGGCGCAGCGGCTCCAGCAGCTCGGCGAGCTGCTTTCTCTGCGGCATCGTGAATGCTGACGTCACGCCGACGTGCTGCAGCTTCGCATGCGTGTCGTACAGGCCGAGCAACAGTGATCCGACGAGCGTCCCTGGCCCCGTCTTGTGCCAGCGAAAGCCGGCGACGACGCAGTCGGCGGTGCGGGAATGCTTGATCTTGAACATCACGCGTTTGCCGGGCTCGTACGCGCCCCCGGTCGGTTTCGCCATGACGCCGTCGAGCCCCGCGCCCTCGAACCGCCGCAGCCATTCGACAGCGACCGCGCGGTCACGCGTCATCGGCGTGAGATAGACGGGCTCGCGGGCTTTCTTCAGCAGCTGTTCGAGCTGCGCGCGACGCTTCTCGAATGGCAGCGGCCGCACATCCTTGTCGTCGTGCGCGAGCAGATCGAACGCGACAAATGACGAGGGCGTTTCGTGTGCCAGCTTCGCCACGCGCGACGCGGCGGGGTGCAATCGAAGCTGCAGCAGATCGAAATCGAGCCCGCGCGGCGTGGCGATCACGATTTCGCCGTCGACGACGCAGCCGTTTGGCAACGCGTCGATCAGCGCGTCGTGCAGCTCAGGGAAATAGCGATCGAGCGGTTTGAGATCGCGGCTCTGGATGAAAACGTCGCCTCTGGTCCGGAACACGATCGCGCGGAAGCCGTCCCACTTGGGCTCGAAGATGAAATCCCCCGCGCGCGGGATTTCTTCCGCCACCTTGGACAGCATCGGTTCGACGGGCGGTTTGATCATGTCAGTCGCTTGGCCATGCGGACGAGAGGCACAGGAACGCCGCCGCGGTCATCGGTCAGCCGCTCCAGCGCCTCGTAGCCGCACGCGCGATACAGGAGCTCGCCCGCCAGCGTGGACATCAGCTCCATACGCCTGAACCCTTCCGCTCTCGCCGCGCCTTCACACAGCGAGATGATGAGTCGTCCGACGCCCATGCGCGTATGCCGTGGATGCGTGTACATCGCGCGGATCCGCGCGGCATCCGTGGCGGGATCGAGCAGCGCGGCGCTGCGGCCGGTTGTCCGATCGCCGCCATAGAGCGTCGCGCGGCGGCTCCATCCGCCGCAGCCGGCTAACGCTCCATCGCGTTCGACAACGAAGTACGTGCGATCCTCGACGAGCTGCGTGTCGAGACCCATGATCGCGCGGCTTGACGCGACTTGGCCCGGATCGAGAAACGTCTTCTGAAGTTCGGCGATCGCCGCGTCCATCAACGCCTCGAGGGCCGGAAAATCGTCAGGTTGCGCCAATCGGTGCGTCAATGGTGAATCGTAACCTGTCCACGCCGCGGCTCTCTAACCGCCTGATGCCCCGGCGTCTGTCGGTATAGACTTCCCGCACAGATGTGGCTCCCCGGCGGCCGTGACCGAGCGCCGCGCGTCCGCCGCGCCCTGCTGGCCGTGACGACGGCCGTTGCGATTTGGGTGCTCGCGAGTCCACCCGCGCGACGACTCCTTCACGCGCAAGGTTTCGGTCCCTCCTCGATCGTTCAGTACGAGATTCACGCCACGCTCAGCGAAGCGTTCAAGGAAGAAGAGAACTGGATCGGCCATCACACCGCGGGTCAGTCGTCGCTGTCGGCGACCGCCGACTACATCGGCCAACTGCAGCTCGAGCCGATGCCGGACGGCACGGCCGCGTTCGAGGACTACGGCAAGGGCGCATCGAGCGGATCGTTCACGTACAGCAGCCATACGCACAGCTCGGTTGACGGCAGTCCCAACTATTCCGACTACAAGGCCAACGGGTCCGGGACCATCGACCGCGCCGGCGGCAGTCCGCCGGAATTCTCCGAAGTCGGGAAGGGACTCACGATCAACGGCGATATCGGCGCGTCCTGTCAGCCGGCGAGCTGTGTAGAAGACAATTCAGGTTCGACATCGCATGCCTGTTATGTGGTTGGAGGCGCGGGCCTCGCCGCGGCGGAGTCGACGGAGAGCAAGCCCTGCATGGGCCTTGCCGCGGGGTTCACGATTCATCCAGCGATCGCTGACCGCACCGTTCC
>JBOGIZ010000177.1:0-5785 GCA_050747805.1 Vicinamibacterales bacterium
CGGAACCTGCTGCGCCGTGCCGCGTCCGTACGCGAGCAGCGCCACGCGATCGCCGGCGATCATCGCCACCTGCGCCAGGGCGAACGCCGCGTTCGCCGCGCGATCGAGCCGCGTATGAACGCCCTAGCGCGCGCGCATCAGGCGTCCCGTGTCGAGCACGATCCAGACCGTCTGGTTGCGCTCGGGACGATACGTGCGGGTGACGAGCCGGCCGCGCCGCGCCGTGGCTGACCAGCACACGTCCCGCAGCTCGTCCCCCTCCTGAAACTCTCGAAGCCGTTCGAACTCGCGGCCGAGTCCGTACACCCGCGCGCGCCGCTTCTCCATCGCCATCTGACGCGCGCGCAGGAGCGCGAATCGCTCACGACGCGCCTCGGTGATGTCCGGAAAGATGCGAACGGTCTGATCGAGCCGCGCTTCCGCCCATCGCTCCGCGAGACCGGAGGCGCCCTGGTAGCGAATCGCCGCGAACGACAGCTCCACGTCGCCGCGCGCGCGCGGCAAGATGCCGTACACGACTCGCGCGGTGCCCCCGGCGGGGACGACCACGAACCGGTCGGCCAGCGACAGCCGGAGCGTCGGACTCACGTAATCCGAGATCCAGACGTGGAGCGCCGCGCGGCTTCGATTCGCCACGTCGAGCGCGATCTCCTGTGGAGCGCCGAGCCGCGGCGCCGCGCTCCACGATCGCGTCACGGTGATGGCATCAGGCTTCGGCAGACGCGCGAGATCGATGGCCCATGCGGTCAGCACCAATCCATCCCACGCAGCGAACGCGAAGACGAGCCGCGAATCGAACCAGGCCGGAATGACCAGAAGCAGGCCGATCAGGAGCAATCGCAGCGTGACCGGTCCGAACGTCCACGGCGGACGGCCGCGCGCGGCTGCCGGAGCGGAGACATCGGAAGGAACGAGCGGACGCGGAATCACTTCGGTACAGGCACCGCCGCGAGCACGTCTGAAATGATTTGATCGACCGACGCGCCCTCCAGCTCCGCCTCGGCGCGGACGACGAGCCGGTGCCGCAGCGCCGGCAGCGCCACGCGCTTCACATCGTCGGGCAGCATATAGTCGCGGCCGTCCACGCCCGCGATCGCCTTGGCGAGCTGCATCAGATGAATCCCGGCGCGCGGGCTCGCGCCGAGCGCCACCGCCGGCCAGTCGCGCGTTCGACGCACGATCGCCGCCACGTAGCCGATCAGGGCCGGCTCGATGCGGACGCGCACGACCTCGTCGCGCGCCGCGCGCAGATCGGCGGCATCGATCGTTCGGGCGTCGGCCGTTGGCGCCGCGGCGATTTCGGGATGCCGCGCGATCATCGTCTCTTCATCGGCCGCAGCCGGATAATCCATCCTGATTTTGGCGGCGAACCGGTCGAGCTCCGCCTCGGGCAGCGGATACGTTCCCTCGAATTCGACCGGATTCTGCGTCGCCACAACGGTAAAGAGCGGCGATAGCGCATGCGCGGTTCCGTCGATGGTCACCTGCCGCTCTTCCATCGCTTCGAGCAGCGCGGCCTGCGTCCGCGGCGGCATCCGGTTGATCTCGTCGACCAGCAGCAGATCGGTGAACACCGGCCCCTTGTGGAGACGGAACTCGCCTGACGCGGTGTTGAAGACGTTGGCGCCCATGATGTCGGCCGGCATGAGATCGGGCGTCCCCTGCACGCGCCGAAACTCGATCCCGAGAAGCCGCGCGAGCGTGCGGACCGCGAGCGTCTTTCCGAGACCCGGCACGCCCTCGAGCAGCGCGTGCCCGCCGCAGACAATCGTCAGAAACAGAATCTCGAGCGCTTCACCCTGGCCGACCACCGTTCGGGCCAATTCCCCGCGGGCTTCCTCTGCCAGCTCGTTGAGCGGCTTTGGCATCCGTATCACCCTCCAGTCTGAATGGCGGCAGCGAGCGTCTGCATGCGCTGCACGAGCGGCAGCGCGGCATCCGGCGGCAGCGCCGAATCGAACGCTGCTGTCCGGGCGGCCTCGAGCAGCGTGGCAATCTCGTCCGGACTGACGCCGACACGCGGGCCGGCGGCGGCCGCGAGCAACACATTGGTCGCCGTCGCGGCCTGACCCGTGGCGGCCAGCAACAGCCGCCTGACACGCGCGTATGCGACGGCCACGGCATCGCTGGCACACGACGCGCGCGCGTACAACGAGGCCATCGTGTCCACGAATTCGAGCGGCGAGTTGCGCGGTTCGACGACGCGAGCGCGTACGGGCTCACGGCGTCTGGCATACGCCGCGGCCGCCAGAGCGAGCACGAGCGCCACTTGCGCGACGCCCCACCGCAGCGGCGTTCCCGCCGTGTACGACCACAGCGAGCGGCGCTGGCCGTGATAGTACTCGTCCCACAGCACCGTGCGTCCCGGCGCGCCGGCCGCGTTGAGGAGCAGATCGAAATTTCCCGCGTCGCTGATCCGCGCGTTCGTGATCGGCGTCGCCGACGCCCACCACATGGCGGCGCCGTCGCCGATGCGCCGCAGTTCCACTCCCACGCTCTTTCCATTCATGTAGAGCGGCTGAAATCCTGCGCCGGGCTTCGCGCCGTCGCAGGCGTTTTCCATCGTGATCTCCGGAGCGTCGATGGTCAGGGGCGAGCGCGCCGCAGCACGATACGTGGAGAGGTTGACGGAGTCGCTCTCGTGACCTGCCGATGCCGCGCTGAAGAACATCGCGCCGGCGCAGCCGGTCGCGATCACGGTCCCGCCGCGCGCTGCGAAGGCGCGCAGGGCGCGACGGTCCTGCTCCGACGGCTGCTCCACCGGCTCGGCCAGCACCAGGAGGGTCGAACGCGGCGTCTCGGAAATCTCCGGGATCGGATCGGGCGACGCGCGCACGCGATAGCCAAGTGCGGAGAGCGTGCGGAAGGCGGCGGCGGTGCCGTCGGCGGCCGTCGAATAACTGGATCCCGGCGGGAAGGCATCGCGCGGAGGTACGACGAGCGCCGCCCCGATCGCGGCGACCGCCACGGCGGCCGCGCCTGCGATCGCGATCGTCAGATCGCGTGATCGCGCGGCAGACATTCGAGTTCGGTGAGGCAGGTCAGGATTTCGGCAGCGTCCGCGGCCGAGGCGGGACGCGAGCCGTACCAGGCGCGCTCGAACACGCGCGTCAGCGTCGTCAGCGACGGACGGCGGCGATGCGCCGGCGGCAGCAGACCGAGATATTCGCGCGGGGTGCGCGCCGCATCGGCGCGCCAGACGCCGTCTTCCTCGAGACGCTGAACAGCGGCGCGATAGCCGACCCTGGCGGCATCGCGAAACCGCCCCGCGCGAACGAGCGCGTCGGCTTCGAGCGCCAGTTCGCGCCAGATCCCGGCTGGCACCTGTACGGACCCCAGGCCCGCCGGCGCTTCGCCCCGACGGCGACGGCCCGCGCGGAAGAGCCACACACCCAGGATCAGCACGGCCGCGGCCGTCAGGATCCACGCGAGCAGATCGGCGATCGTCCGTTCGCCGATGCGGCGACCGAACGACGCGCTCCACGCATTCCGTGCCCACTTTTCAGCGCGCCGCCACACCGCTTCGCGCCAGTCGAACGCGCTTGCGTTAGCAAATTGGCGATCGCGCAGAACGGATGCGAGGACCGCGCGGGCGCGTCCGCGATCGATGACGTCGGCGTTCGGCACTGCGTGGCTTTCGGCGACGATCGCGGCATGGCTGCGTGCAGCAATCGCTCGACCCTGCGAGGCCTGCGACAAGAGCAGGCATCCGGCGAACAGCAGCACGCTCACGCGTCGAGCGCTTCGAGCATCACGTGGAGGTCGAAGGCTTCCTTTCGAATCCGCAGGTCGTAATAGATGAGCACGAGGCCAATAATCATGACGGGACCCGTGAACATGCTGCCGATTGCGCCGGCGACCGCGCCGGTCAGGAGCAGGACCCGGCCGGCGGCGGTTGTGGGACCGACGAGCGCGTGCGCCAGCAGAAACGGTCCCTGCAGGAGGAGCGCGGTCGCATACGTCACGACCATCGCGCACAGCACGACGAGAAAGACGCGCCACCAGTTCGATGAGGTCAGACTCACGCTCCGCCTGAGCGCGCCGCCCGCGGTGACTTGCTCGAGCACGGCGACGGGCACCGAAACGCCGTACCTCACGCCCATGAAGATCATCAGGGCGAACGAGGCGAACATCGCGACGACCATGAACAGCGCGCCCAGCAAGCGGCCAGGCATCCCCAGCGCGAGTCCAACGACGGCGGCGATAGCCCCTGCGAGAATCAGCAGTCCGAGACACGCACCGCCGATCCGGAGCAACGTCCACACCATCATCAGCACGAGCCGGCCAAGCCGCCCCTTGACCGCCTCATACGCGGATCCGATCGTGGCACCGCGCCCCAGATAAATCTGGGAAACCGCGATCGCGGTCGCACCGAGCGCCATGGCATAGGCGATGAAATAGAGACCGAGCACCAGGATGGAGCCTGAGGCGATGATCGCGAACGTTCGCAGCGCCTCCGCCGGCGCCAACCGCGAGCCAACCGGATACATCATCGCCGGCGTCTGCAGGATGACGCTCATAATCACGGCGAGGATGGCGGGCAGCGCCATGATCCCGGCGAACACCCACACATGCGTGCGATACAGAGCGAAGGCGCGGTCGAGCAGCTCGGCGAGCGTCAGCGGGCGAAGGTCCATGTTGGGGTGCTGGAAGTTCGCCGGATGGTAGCACCGATCAGGTCTGATCGACGAAGTAGGGGACCATCCGGACGCCGAACGCGGCGACGAGCGCAATCAGCGCGGGCACCGCGAACCACTGATACACGGGCACGTCGCGAACGTACACCCGGCTCACGAGCAGTCCCTTCTCGATCGAATCGATCTCACGCGACGCCGAGATCAGGTTCTTCTCCGAACTCGCACTGAAATACCGGCCGCCGTTGCGCTGAATGGCATGAATCAGCGCCTGCACCGTGGGCTTGTTCTGCACTTCCTGCTCGATATCGACGCCGATCACGTGCACGCGGATGTCGGCCGCCTTCGATTCGGCGAGCACGTCCACGGGCTCGCGTCCGCGATTGTTCTCGCCATCGGTGAAGAGCACCACGACCTGATGGCCGCGCGATTCCGCGGTCGCCTGCTTCGCCAGCACGAAGTTCGAGAGCGCAAGGCCGTCGCCGATCGCCGTCTGCCCTTCCCCTTCCAGAATGTGCGAATCGATCAGGTCGACGTAGTGCATCAGGTACTCATGATCGAACGTCAGAGGACTGACAACGTACGGATTATCGGAGAAGACCACGAGTCCGATGCGATCGTCGTGCCGCAGCCGGATGAACTGACGAACGGCATCCTTGACGGCATCGAGGCGCGTCTTCGGCGCCGGTCCCTTTAGTGGCAGCGTCAGATCCGCAAAACGCGAATCCATTGGCTCCTGCATGCTCGACGACAGGTCCAGCAGGATGATGATGTCGAGCCCGTGCGACTGGACGGTTTCCTGCGAGTACGGAATCACCGGCTCCATCATGGCCAGCCCGGTGAACGCCGCCGCGATTGCCAGCACCGCAAACGGGAGGCGGCGAAGCCACGATGCGCCGTAGGCGCGCCGGCGGGCGACGGCGAACCGGCCGACCGCGGCAAATCGGATGTGCGATCGCCACTTCACGAGCGCCATCGCGGCGAACGCCGCGGCCACCCAGACGCCGACGTCAGGATCGAGAAACCGCATGGTCAGCGGTGCGACAGGATTTCCTCGGCGCGCGCGATCGCGCGGCGACACGCGTCGAGGTCGGGCACCGCCGCGTCCGGCCCGTACCGCGCCGAATCGCACGACGCGAGCAGCTCCGCGA
>JBOGIZ010000178.1:0-2331 GCA_050747805.1 Vicinamibacterales bacterium
GTGATGGAGCGCGGCATGTACAACAACGCGATCGACGGCGTGTCGATCTCCGGCGATCGCTTCTTCTACGTGAACCGTCTCGCCAGCGCCGGCGACGGCCGCGACGCACGATGGGCGCGCGCGTCGCTCGAGTGCTGCCCGCCGAACCTCGCGCGTTTCCTCGCATCGATGCCCGAACGCATCTACGCGCAGGACACGCGGACCGAATCGATTTATGTGAATCTGTACGTGTCGAGCGCGGCGACGTTCCCCGTTCGGGGCGAGGAGCTGACGCTCACCGTCGAGAGCGGCATGCCGTGGAGCGGTGAATCGCGCATCGCGGTCGCCGCACAACGTCCCACGAGAGCCGTCATCAAACTGCGGATCCCGGGATGGGCGTCGAATCGGTCCTCGCCGGGCGGTCTCTATCGTTATCTCGACGCGATCGGCCAGAAACCTTCCATCACCGTCAACGGCCGCGACGTGGATGCCGCGGGCGACCCTCTTGGCTACGTCTCCATCGACCGCGCCTGGTCGAACGGCGACCTCGTCGAAGTGCGGTTGCCCGTGGAGTCGCGACGGATCGTTGCGGACGAGAAGGTCGTCGAGGATCGCCGGCGGATGGCAATCGAGCGAGGACCCATCGTCTATTGCGCCGAGTGGCCGGACGTGCCCGACGGTAAGGCGCTCGACCTGCTCGTCGATCGGCATGCACCACTGACGCCGAAGCGATCGACAGGGTCGACCGGATCGCTCGGCGACGTCATCGTCGTCGACACACGCGCGACGCGAGTCGCCACACCGGACGCGCCGGGGGCTGCCACCTTGATTCCCTACGCGCTCTGGGCGAATCGCGGCGTCGGCGAAATGAGCGTGTGGCTGTCGACGAGCGGCTACGCAATCGGCGACGTTGGACCCGCCGGCGGCATCATCTTCTATGAGAACCCGGATGCGGCCCGCGACGGCTGGCGCTATCTCGAAGCGGCGCCGTTTGACCAGAGCAGCGGCGCGAAATGGGGCTGCTTCAGACGAGTCATCGACGGCGCCCGCGGCACCGCGATCGGCACAGGCCGTCAGAACACCGCCGACATGATCGCCGCGTGCGCGGAGCCGGAAACGGCCGCGCGTCTGTGCGCCGACTTCATGTTCAACGGCATCGGCGGATGGTTCCTGCCGTCGCGCGAGGAGCTGCTGCTGATGTATCGCCACCTGAAGACTGCCGGCCTCGGGACATTTCTCGACGGCGGCATGCCCGACAACGTCTCGTACTGGACCTCGTCACAAGATACCGCCGACATGTCCACGCACATCGATTTCGCGGATGCCGGCCGTGTGCACAGCGACGATAAGGACTATCCGCGGCGCGTCCGCGCGATACGCCGCATCTGAGAATTGCCGATTGGCGGTTGCCGATTGCCGATCGACGGATTCGCGATTGACGATTGGGGATCGACGGATTGGCGACTGCCGATCGACGGACTGACAATTGGCGAGCGTCGATCGACGGATCGGGGAGTGCCGATTTTGGACGCTGCGTCCCACAAGCGGGCACATGCTGGCGGCCGCTTCCCCGTAACGTGTTGACCCGACACGCCGGCGTCCGGCACAGTACCCGCAACTGTCGAGGGTCATGACTGTGCTGCGCGATCTGCGCTACGGCGTCCGGCTCCTCATCCGAAACCCAGGATTTGCCGCCGCGGCCCTTGGCGTGCTCGCGCTCGGCGTCGGCGCGTCGACCGCGGTGTTCTCGGTCATGCGCGTAGTCCTGCTGGCGCCGCTGCCCTATCGCGACGCGAGCCGCCTCGTGCTCTTCCGCGCCGACTTGCCTGGCTACGACCATGCGCCGTGGCTGACGCCGCAGGAATACTTCGCGCTGCGCGATCGACCCGATCTGTTCGGGAGCATTGCCCTGTTCAATACGTCGGAGGCAAATTTCACGGACCCGGACGTCATGGCGCCTGGGTCCGCCGCGTCCGTCAGCGACAATTTCTTTTCGACGCTCGGCGTAGGAATGCTGCTCGGCCGTCCGGTCACGGAAGATGACTTCAGACGATCGGACGGCGACGTGAGCGCCGTCGACCTCGGCTACGACGCGTGGCAGCGCGACTTCCGCGGCGACCCGCACATCATCGGCCGGACGATCAGCGTGAACAACATGCCGGTGCGCGTCGTCGGCGTGCTGCCGCGTGACTTTCGATTGTACCTGGGTCCGGGCTTGACGCTGCCGCCGCGCGTGGACGTCTGGTTTCCACGCGGGCGCGGCTATCTCGAGGACCCCGCGCGCGACAACAACGTGATCGCGCGGCTTGTGGACCACACGTCGCTCGCGTCCACGCGCGCAGTCCTCTCGGT
>JBOGIZ010000179.1:0-9267 GCA_050747805.1 Vicinamibacterales bacterium
CCGCACTCCCTACATGCTGGTCGTCGCGAACTGAGCTCAGCGGGCCGTCAGCAACTCGAACAACCGCTGCAGCTCCTGCTCGTTCGCGAAGTCGATCTCGATCCGTCCGCCCTTTCCCTTGCGAATGATACGTGTACGCGTCCCGAGGGCGAGCCTGAGTTTCTCTTCCGCGGCCCGCGTGTGCACGTCGGGCGTGGGCGTCGTTTTCGGCGCCGGCGGCGAGATCGTGTGCCGGACGAGCGTTTCGGTTTCGCGCACCGACAGTCCGCGCGCGACGACGTCGCGGGCGAGGCGGAGCTGGGCGGCTTCATCGGTGAGCGCGAGCAGCGCGCGTGCGTGCCCCATCGAGAGCGCATTCGATGCCAGCTTCGCGCGCACTTCGTGCGGCAGCCGCAGCAACCGCACATAGTTGGCGATCGATGAGCGGTCCTTCCCCACGGCCTCGGCGATCTGCTCCTGCGTCAGATGAAACTCGTCGGCGAGGCGACGGTACGCGTGCGCTTCCTCGACAGGATTCAGATTCTCGCGCTGGATGTTTTCGATCAGCGCGACGGCCAGCAGGCGATCCTCCGGCACATCGCGCACGACGACGGGCACTTTGAGAAGGCCGGCGCGTTGGGCCGCGCGCCAGCGGCGCTCGCCGGCGATGATTTCGAACTTCGCCGCGTCGCCGTTCTCGACCCGGCGGACGATGATCGGCTGGATGACGCCGTTGGCGCGGATCGAGCGCGCGAGACCCTCGATCCGCTCGTCGTTCATGTCGGTGCGGGGCTGGAACTTGTTGGGACGCAGCAGATCGACGTCGATGTCGAGCGAACGATCGGCGGCGGGCTGCAACTGCGCCGCGGCTTCAGGGATGAGCGCGCTCAGGCCGCGGCCGAGCGCCGGACGTTTGTCAACCATGGTGTGGCTCCGTCGTCGCGGGCGCGGCCTGCCGCGCGAGCAGTTCGCGCGCGAGCGCCAGATACGCTTCGGCGCCGCGCGATTTCACGTCGTAGAGAACGGCCGGGATCCCATGGCTCGGCGCCTCTCCCAATTTGATATTGCGCGGGATCACGGTGGCGAACACACGGTCCTGGAAGAATTCGCGAATGTCGCGCGCGACCTGCTGGCCCAGGTTCGTGCGTTCGTCATACATCGTCAGGATGACGCCGGCGATATCGAGCGACGGATTGAGGGCGGATCGTACGCGGCGCAGCGTGGAGACCAGATCGGCCAGGCCTTCGAGCGCGAAGTATTCGCAATTGAGGGGGATCAGCACGCCGTCGGCGGCGACGAGCGCGTTGAGGGTCAGCAGGCCGAGCGAGGGAGGCGTGTCGATCAGGATGAAATCGAAGCGGTCGCGAAGCGGATCGAGCAAGGCGCGCAGGCGCCGTTCGCGGTGGGGCAGCGTGACGAGTTCGACTTCGGCGCCGGTCAGATTGCGGTCGGCGGGGACGAGCCAGAGGCCTTTGACGCGGGTGTCGAGGATAAACGCGGCCGCGTCGGGTGTCTCGTCCGCTGTGAGCGCCTGGTAGATCGTGCCGGCGGGCGCGCTCTGCCCTTTGAGCCCGATGCCGCTCGTCAGGTTGCCCTGAGGATCCAGATCGACCAGAAGGACGCGCTCTTCGGCGAGGGCCAACGCCGTCGCGAGATTGATCGCGGTCGTCGTTTTGCCGACACCGCCCTTCTGGTTGGCGACGGCGAACACCTTGGGCATGTAGGTTAATCGACCTAATTACTACAAGTCTGGATTTGCGTGCGCACAAGCATAATGGGACGCGATGCGCAGATTCAAGAGCGGGCTGGCTTGCCGAGAACGCGTGGCCGAAGTAGATATCGGCCGTCGTAGCCCTCTGGAAAACTCGCGGATACCGGCCTCTTCGGATCCGGGCCGGCAAACGAATCGCGGCTTGTTCCACGTGGAACACCTACCGATCAAACGCGGCGCAGGACGGTCAGCCGGGATGTGGAGTGTGGCAACAATCGCTCGGTCTGGACATGAGCGAGTTGCTCGGGTGCCGACTGGGGCCGGTCCGGACCTTCCGGCCCTCGAAAAAGCGCGACCAAGCCGCCCGGCCTGAGAAAGCTGGCGGCGGCAAGGAGTGTCAACGGATCAATCCGCACGGCTCGAATGGAAACAGCCCCGAACGACTCGCGGAAATCCGGCTGCTTGGTCAGCTCTTCGAAACGAGCGGTTTCAACCGACGCGATAGAAAAATCCAGCTGTCGAACGGCCTCCCGAAGGAAGGCGCTTTTTCTGACCCGCGATTCGACCATGACCAGGCGCGCCGCCTCGAGCGCCAGCGCCAGCGGAATCGCGGGAGACCCGCCACCGGATCCAAGGTCGACAAGCGAGACCGACGCCGGCAAGAACCGGGCGGCGGCAAGCGGCTCGAGCAGCAGCCGGTCAATCGCTTCGTCCGGATCGGAAAGGGACGTCAGGTTGATGGCCTCATTCCAGCGATCCAGCAGTTGGTAATAGGACGTCAACCGCGCCGCGAGGGCAAACGGGACCTCGACTCGTGCCTTGCGGGCGCGATCGGCGAGACGCTCTTCAAAGCTCGGCATGGATCTTAGCGCGTCAGCGCGCCCGAGAGGTGCGCTGCAAGAAGCGCAACGGCCGCCGGCGTCACCCCCGGAATCCGCCCAGCTTGGCCGAGGGTCTCGGGGCGAACCGTCGACAGCCGTTCCACAATTTCACGCGATAGCCCTGGAATGCCCGCAAATGCAAACGTATCCGGGATGCGCCGCGATTCCTGGGCCCGCACTCGCACGATCGTCTCGCGCTGTCGCCGGAGATACCCCTCGTACCGATACTCGATCTCGAGCGCCGCAAGATCGATCAATGGATCCGCCACATCGAGACATAATTCACCCGCGGTGATCAGGTCCCTGACGTTGACGTCGGGCCGCCGCAGCGCGCGCGCCGCGGGGGTCCGCCCGCGCTCGACGGTCACCGTCGTTTTCTCGACAATCCGTCGATTGCGCTCGAGGCGCGACCGTCGAGCATCAAATCTGGTCCACCGCTCGTCGTCCACGAGGCCGGCGCTGCGCCCCTTGGGTGTCAATCGCAGATCCGCGTTGTCGATGCGGAGCAGCAGCCGGTGTTCGGCGCGCGAGGTGAACATGCGATACGGCTCGAGACAGCCACGGGTCGTCAAATCGTCGACGAGCACGCCGATATAGCCCTCGTCGCGTCCAATCCGCAGGGCGTCCAGCTGCCGCACGCGGTGAGCGGCGTTGATCCCCGCGAGCAGACCCTGCGCGGCCGCCTCCTCGTATCCCGACGTGCCATTGATCTGCCCGGCGAGAAACAGGCCGCCCACGCGCCGGGTCTCGAGCGATGTTGAAAGCTCCGTTGGCTGGATGAAGTCGTATTCAACCGCGTATCCAGGACGAATCATCTCAGCGTCTTCAAGCCCGGGCAGCGCGTGAACGATGGCCCGCTGCACGTCCGCGGGCAGGCTCATGGAGTATCCGTTCACGTAGATTTCATCCGCATCGAGCCCTTCGGGTTCGAGAAAGATCTGGTGACGCTCCCGATGCGGGAAGCGCATGATCTTGTCTTCGAGCGACGGGCAGTAGCGCGGACCGATTCCCGAAATCTGTCCGTTGTACAAGGGTGATTCGGCAATGTGCGCGCGAACGAGATCGTGAACCCGCTCGGTCGTGTGCGTCAGATGGCAGGCGATCTGCGGCCGGTCGAGCGCCTGCGTCTGAAACGAAAACGGCACCGGCGGATCGTCGCCGCGCTCTTCACCGAAGCGCGAGAAATCGATCGAGCGCCGGTGCAGGCGCGGCGGCGTGCCGGTCTTGAGCCGACCCCACGAAAAGCCGAACGACTTGAGCGACTCCGCCAGATCGCGCGACGGAGGCTCGCCGGCGCGGCCGGCTGGACGCTGTTCGCGGCCGACATGCGTCAGCCCGTTCAGAAACGTCCCAGTTGTGATGACGAGCGCCTGGCAGGAAAGGACGTCGCCGCCTTCCATTTCGAGACCGCACACACGGCCGCCGCTGACGACGATTCGGCCGGCTCTGCCGATCACCCACGAGATATTCGACTCCCGCTCGAGTGCGGTTCGCACCCACGCGCCATAGCGCTTCTTGTCTGCCTGGGCCCGAGGAGACCAGACCGCCGGACCGCGGCTGCGGTTGAGCAACTTGAACTGGATGCCCGTTGCGTCGATGGCGAGACCCATGAGTCCGCCAAGAGCGTCGATTTCGCGGACCAGATGCCCCTTCGCGGTGCCGCCAACCGCGGGATTGCACGGCATATGCGCCACGGTGTCGCGCGACAGCGTGCAGATCGCCACGTCGCATCCCATGCGCGCCGCCGCCCACGCCGCCTCCACGCCCGCGTGTCCGGCGCCCACGACAATCACCTGATGGCCAGCCATTTATGATTTACGTAAGTCTTTATTTGCCGATGCAGAACCGCGAAAAAATCGCGCGCAGTACTTCATCGTCCGGGCGCGCCCCGCTGATCTCGTCCAGGTGGGCGCGCGCGTCGCGCAAGTCGGCCAGCACGAACTCTTCAGGCGTTGCGGCGGCCGCCGCCGCCGCCGCCGATCCGAGCGCGGTCCGAATGCGCTCCAGCAGCGCCCGCTGACGCACGTTCGCGATTGCCGCGCGATCGCGAAGCTCGCCCGCTCCCGCTGCGGCGATCAACGCCTGCCGGAGCGCCCCGATCCCGTCGTCGGTCAGCGAGGAGACGGGATGCGCATTCGCGTCCTCGGCGCGCCAGGACGGTTCGAGATCGCTTTTGCTCGCCACAATCACGCGGCGCGCCGCTGCCGTGTCGCGCAGGATCGCCGCGTCCTCGTCCGTCAGGGGCCGCGATCGGTCGAGCACGACGAGCACGACGTCGGCCGCCGCGGCGGCCTGCCGCGCCCGTGCGATGCCTTCTTCCTCGATCGCGTCGCCGGCCGCGCTGCGCAAGCCGGCGGTGTCGATGATCGTGAACGGCACGCCATCGATATCGATCCGCTCCGTCAGCAGATCGCGCGTCGTTCCCGGAACGTCCGTGACAATCGCGCGCGCGCCGCCCGCGAGACGATTGAACAGACTGGACTTTCCCGCGTTGGGCCGGCCGAGAATTGCGGCGGTCAATCCCTCACGTAGCACGCGGCCCCGAGCCGCATCCGCGAGGAGCGCATCGACCGCCGCGAGAATGCGGGCGATGTCGCGCGGCGCTTCGCCGCCTGAAATGAAATGATAGCCCTCGTCGGGAAAATCGAGCGAGGCCTCGAGCCGGGCGATCACGTCGAGGAGCATGTCGTCGATCTGACGGAGACGGCCGGTCAGCGTGCCTTCGAGCTGGTCGAACGCCACGCGCGCCTGGAGAGGCGTCACTGACTCGATCAGCGCGCCGATCGCTTCGGCCTGCACCAAGTCCACCCGCCCGTGCAGGTACGCACGAAAGGTGAATTCACCGGGATTTGCGAGACGCGCGCCGTACTCCATGGCCGCGCACAGGATGGCCTGCAAGACAGGCGGGCTTCCATGCGCGGAGATCTCGGCCACGTCTTCCCCGGTGTACGAGTGGGGCGCCTGAAAGGTGGTGACAATCGCGCGATCGATCGCGGTGCCTCCACTATCGCTGACAGTCGCGAGCGTCGCGCGTCGCGGCTCGAGCGATGTGCGCCGCGCAAGCTGCAGTGCCACGTCGATCGCGAGCGGACCGCTGATCCGCACCACCCCGATTCCACCCCGCCCGGGCGGCGTCGCAATGGCGACGATCGTGTCGGTGGTGGAGTACACGCCCGTCTCACTTCTTCGAAATGATCACCGTCTTCAGAAACGCGTCGCCGATGCTCTCCGAGGCAACGGCCGGATCTTCGGCGACGGTCAGATGAACGATTCGCCGAGCGTACGGATTGAGCGGGCCCATTTCCTGGGGACCGATGCTCTTCGCCTTTTCAATCATGAACCGCGCCATCTGGCGCAGCTCCTCGTCCTTGCCCTTCCGGTAGCCCAGGCAATCCACGACGAAGCTTCGGTCGTCGTCGAGCTCGCGGCGGAAGCCCGTATTCACGATTTGCTGGAGCGCGTCGAGCGCCTCCCCCTTCCGCTTCAGCAGCGTCTCGCCGCCGGCGCCGGAGATCTCGATGCGGATCGCGTCTGGCGCATCGATGACCTGCACGTCGAGCGATAGGCCCATTGCGGCCAGCACGCGCTGCACGACGTCGCGCACTTTTTCCTGCACACTCATCACCGGCGCTCCTTGCTTGCCTGGTCGGTGCCGCCGGCACCCGCGCGCTTGATGCGCCGCTCGGCCGGCGGACGGACCGTCCGCACTTGCGGCGGACCGATCAGCTTGTTCGTGACCGCTTGTTGCACGATGCCCCAGAGATTGTTCACCGTCCAGTAGAGTACGAGGCCGCTCGCCGCCCAGAGGAACATGGCCGTCAGCATGATCGGCATGAACATCATCATCTTCTGCTGCGTCGGATCGGGGGTCGTCGGCGTCATCTTCTGCTGGATGAGCGTCGTCACGCCCATGAGAATCGGCGTGACGAAATACGGGTCGTGCTGCGAGAGGTCGTGGATCCAGAAGATGAAGGGGGCGCCGCGCAGTTCAATGGCCACGCCCAGCAGCGCATAGAAGGCGTACAGCACCGGCAGCATCAGGAGCATGGGGAGACAGCCGCCGAGCGGGTTGACGCCGCGCGACTTGTAGAGCTCCATGACCTCCTGGTTCTTCTTGGCCTGGCCGGGATCGCTCATCTTCAAGTGGGCGTAGCGCTCGTTGATCGCCTTGACCTCCGGCTGCACCTCCTGCATGCGCCGCATCGAGACCACGCTCTTGTGGCGCAGCGGCAACATCGCCAGATTGATCAGAATCGTGAGGATGATGAGCGACCATCCGAAGTTCCCGACATAGCCATTGATCCATTTGAGCGCGCGGAGCAGCGGGACGACGAGCCACGCAAAGATTCCGAAATCGATCGAGCGGACGAGGTCGCGGTCGTTCGCCGCGAGGATATCGAAGTCTTTCGGGCCAGCGAAGTAGATGAGTCCCTGCTCGGGCGACTGAAAGCGCGCCGACCACGATACGTAGTGCACGCCTTGCGGGATGTCGGGCCGCGTCACGTCAACGGCCGCATATTCGATCTTCAGCGGCGGCGGCTGGACGAGCGTGGTAATGAAATAGTGATCGTCGACACCGGCGAACCCGAACGCGCCTTCCGCGGTCGGCTGCTGCGCAATTTTCGCTTCCGCGATCCTCGCAACTTTGCCGTCCTTGAAAAAAATCGGCTGGGAAGGCGGATTGTACGAGCGCGACTTGACGACGACTCCACTGCCCAGCGCCGGACCCCACTCGATCGTCACCGGCAGCGGCTGGCCGTTCAGCGTGGCAGACACGCTCACGCGCAGGATGTATGGCCGCGCCGGATCGTTGACGAACGTCTTGCGGACGTGGAGCCCGGACGCATCCGAATAATCGAACGTGGCGCGCCAGACGCCGGTCGACTGCGGCTCCTCCGCGACGGTAAACGGTGCGGTCGCGATTTTCGCGGACGCCGCCGCGTCGTCGAGGCCGAGCGTGAAGGGCAGCGGTGAATTCGGGGGGGCGTTCGTCGCGACCAGATCGAGAGGCCGGCCATCCGTGTCGGGATATTTCTTGAGCTGCCACGTCCTGAGCACCGCGCCGCGAGTCGTGAACGCCGCATGCACGAACGGCGTGTCGATCGTGAGGTCGCGCGCCGGAACAGACGCCGTCGTCTCGGCCGGTGGAGCTGGCGTGGGGGGCGCGATCGGCGGCGCAGGGGCCGTGGCGGACGATGTGCCTGGCTTGGTTATCTGCACGCTCGAAGGCGCGGCCGTCTTGGTCGCTTGCGTCGTTTTCTGAGCGGATTCCGGCGGGGAGGGGAAAAGCGCCTGGTAGGCGTACAACACCACGAACGACAGAACCACGGCGATGAGAACGCGGCGTTCCATTTACAGCGGGCGTCCTTCCGCGAGGTCCGCGCGCTGCGCGCTGCGGTGTTCCGCCCCCGGGGGAACGGCGGGCACGGGGTCGAACCCTGAGCGGCCGAAAGGATGACAACGGATGAGCCGGCGAATTGCGAGCCAGCTGCCTCGCCCTGCGCCGTGGCGATAGATCGCTTCGGCGGCATAGGCCGAGCATGTTGGGGTGAATCGACAGCATCCGCCGACGTAAGGCGAAAGAAGGAGCTGATACGCCCTGATGAGCCAGAGCAACAGTTTCGCTGTCATCGCATTGACATAGTCAGACGCCGGACGGTCGCACGGTAATCGACCGCGACTTCCGCAAACGAGGCCGTTGGAAGTGCCGCCTTGGGAATCAGCACGAGGTCCCAGCCGGCCGCGGTTCCAGGTTCCAGCCTGAAAACCTCTCGAATCAATCGTTTAGCTCTGTTTCTTGCCACGGCGTTGCCGATCTTGCGGCTGGCGACGATGCCCAGGCGGGCCGTCGGACCTTTCGCCCTGGATCCGACGACGGTCAGCAGCCGGCCGTGCACTCGGCGTCCGGTATCGAACACGTGCTGAAACTCACCTCGTCGCCGAATCCGGCGGGCCGGCGGAAAGGCGTTCGGCGCCCGGCGCACGACAGTCTAGTCCCCTGGAAGCGTGATGCGTTGCATACGTCCCGGAGCGCGGCGCCCGGATGGCAAGGCGCGACGCCCGAGCATAGTGGGCCTATGTGAGGGAGGAGCAACGCCGCCAGCCGGGATGCCCCGCCCGGGAATTATGTGACGCATCACGTTTCCAGGGGACTAGCAGCGCCGCCGCGCCGTCACTCGTGGCCCGCGGCTAACGCCTCGGTCTGGCCGTCGCCTTCCAGTCTGGAGCCGTTCGGCGTTTTCTTCCGGCGCGGACGAATGTCGTGCCGCTTGATCATCTCGTTCAGCGTCGTGGGCTTGATCTGCAACAGCTCGGCGGCCCGCTTCTGCACGCCGCCGGCCGCCTCGAGCGCCGACTCGATCAGGCCGCGCTGGAACGATGCTTCGGCGTCGCGGTACGAAATCCCCTCGGGGGGAACGTAGAACTGCGGCATCTGGAATCGCCGGCTGCCGCGGACGTGCTCGGGAATCAGATCGACGTCGATCCGGCTCCCCGAGGTGAGCACCGCCGCGCGCTCGATCACGTTTTCCAGCTCGCGCACGTTGCCGGGCCAGTCGTACTCGAACAGCAGATCGAGCGCGTCCGGCATCAGCTCGAGGCCAGGCTTGCTGTTCTCCTGTCCGTACTTGTCGAGAAAATGCTGGACGAGCAGCGGAATGTCGTCTTTGCGCTCGCTCAGCTGCGGCAGCTCCACCG